>NZ_JBNLYE010000013.1:0-45994 GCF_050172095.1 Bacillus sp. GMs2/2 | reverse complement strand
CTTTTATATAATACATCTGAGCGTTCCATTGATTCAATTTCCATCATTTTGCGGTTATAGACAATCGTTTTACTTTCCTCATTAATAATATGAATCCCGATATCGAGTTCATTGATTAAAGTTTCATATAGCATATTCATTTCAATAAGTTGTTTGAAATTAATTTCTTCTGTATGCATGTAACATCTTCTCCTCATTTTACCCTATGAAGACTGACTTTTTATAATTTTATTAAAATTCTTATAAAATCGCAAAAAAATTTTGCTATTTTTCGTTTAAAACTTTTTAAATGATCGAAAAATTTTGCGGTTGTGCACATTTTTTTGTATGAAACTCTCATTTAATATATGAATTAGAGACTTGGTACGTATTTTGCATAAATAATATTCGAAATCTCTAGAGGGGAGAATATGAATTTTTACAGGATATACAACGTTTTGGTGTCAATTAATAAGAGGGAGGAATTTATAAAGTGAAGACAGTTATAGAAGGTGTGTATAGTCCTTGTTATGGAAAAGTAGAGAAGTTATTTGTTACGGAAAGTTCTTACGTATACGAGTGGGAGAAATTAGCGTTAATTGAAACAATAGATAAACAGAAAGTAGAAATTAAGATAGGGATCAGTGGTTATATTGAATCATTAGAAGTAGTAGAAGGACAAGCTATTGCTGATCAAAAATTATTAATAACAGTAAGGGATGACCTTTTAGTAACAGGCAGTGATTAATGTAAGTGACGTGTATTTTTGCTCTTTTCAATCATTATTTTTACAATGAATACTTTTAAAAACGCTTACATTAAATGGGTTGGCAAAGTGAAAAGGGGGGATTTATATGATGGATCAAAACCAAGGATTAAAAAGAGAATTGAAAAGTAGGCACATATTTATGATTGCACTCGGTGGAGTTATTGGTACAGGACTTTTTTTAGGGTCAGGTTATACGATTCATGAGGCTGGACCTGGAGGAGCAATTGTAGCGTATCTTGTCGGTGGATTTGTAATGTATTTAACGATGCTCTGTCTTGGAGAATTAGCTGTTGCGATGCCTGACGCAGGGTCTTATCAAACGTATGCGACAAAGCATATTTCCCCTGCAGCAGGTTATGTAGTGGGATGGATGTCATGGTTAAACTGGTCTGCTACGATAGGTATTGAATTAATTGCAGTTAGTATTTTGATGAAACGTTGGTTTCCTGATGTACCGTCATGGATTTGGTGTGTAGTGTTCGCGGTACTGCTCTTTGCTATTAATGCGTTATCTTCAAGAAGTTTTGCGGAAGTGGAATTTTGGTTTGCAAGTATTAAAGTAATTACAATTATTGCATTTATTATTTTAGGCGGGGCGGCAATGTTTGGTTTTCTAGATATGAAAGGAAATGAACCAGCACCGATGTTCTCTAGCTTTACTGATTACGGGGGACTGTTTCCGAATGGATTATCAGCCATTTTAATTACGATGATTGCAGTTAATTTTTCTTTCCAAGGAACAGAACTAGTTGGTATTGCAGCAGGTGAGAGTGAAAATCCAGAGAAAACGATCCCGAAGGCAATTAACAATACAGTTTGGCGTATACTTGTTTTCTTTGTACTATCTATTTTTATTCTTGCTGGACTATTCCCTTGGCAGCAAGCAGGAGTAATAGAAAGTCCATTTGTAGTTGTATTTGATAAAATTGGTATTCCTTATGCAGCCGATATTATAAATTTCGTTATTATTACAGCAGTACTATCCGTTGCGAATTCAGGATTATATGCAACTTCTCGTATGCTATGGTCTATGTCTAATCAAGGAATGATTAGTCCGATTTTTGGTAAGTTATCTAAAAACGGTGTTCCTATTTATGCATTGATTGTAAGCACAATTGTAGGTTGTCTCTCATTATTATCAGGTATTTATGCGGAAGATACAGTTTATTTATGGCTGCTTTCTATCGCTGGATTTGGAGCGATACTAGTTTGGGCATCTATTGCTCTATCTAACTTATTAGCTAGAAGGTCATACATAAAGCAGGGCGGGGATGTGAAAGACCTGAAATTTAAAACACCGCTGTATCCATTCGTACCACTGCTTGCGTTAGTATTAAATGTAACAGTAATCGTTGGCATGGCCTTTATTCCAGAACAAAGAATGGCATTGTATTGTGGTATTCCATTTATGATTGTTTGTTTACTGTTTTATCGTGCTACAAGAAATAAGGGAAGTAATGTAGAGCATATTGAAAAGACAAATACAACGGAAGTAGAGAGTTTATAATAGTGATCAATTAGGAGACTGTAAAATTGTAAACAGTCTCTTTTTTTGTGAAAATAAAGCTGGAAACATACTATGTATGCAAAGGGGAATTAGCGATGAATCGAGAAATTTCGCAGTTGTTAAAACAAATAGATTCAAGGAAAGAGGAATTGTTAGAACTTACAAAAACATTAATTCGTTTTGAAACACCAGCACCGCCAGCGAGAAATACAAATGAAGCGCAAGAATTTGTTGCAGAGTTTTTAAGAAAACGAAATTTTAGTATTAATAAATGGGATGTATATCCGAATGATCCGAACGTTGTTGGGGTAAAAAAAGGAATAAAAAGTGACTCATATAAAAGTCTTATTATTAATGGTCATATGGATGTAGCTGAAGTGTCAGCAGATGAGGCGTGGGAAACAGATCCATTTGATCCATTTATAAAAGATGGCTGGTTAGTTGGACGTGGCGCAGCAGATATGAAAGGTGGGCTGGCTGGAGCGCTATTTGCCATTCAACTTTTACAAGAAGCTGGTATTGAATTACCTGGAGATTTAATCTTTCAATCAGTAATAGGGGAAGAAGTTGGAGAGGCAGGAACACTTCAATGCTGCAGGCGAGGTTACGATGCTGACTTTGCAGTCGTAGTGGATACGAGTGATTTACATATGCAAGGGCAAGGTGGTGTAATTACTGGATGGATTACAGTGAAAAGTCCGCAAACGTTTCATGATGCAACGCGCAGACAAATGATCCATGCTGGAGGACGTTTATTTGGAGCGAGTGCGATTGAAAAAATGATGAAAATTGTGCAGAGCTTACAAGAATTAGAGCGTCACTGGGCAGTCATGAAAACATATGAAGGCTATCCATCTGGAACAACAACAATTAATCCAGCTGTTATTGAGGGGGGAAGGCATGCGGCGTTTATTGCGGATGAGTGCCAGTTATGGATAACCGTGCACTTCTATCCGAACGAAACACATGAACAAATAATAAAAGAAATTGAAGAATATATTGGAAAGGTAGCAGCTGCCGATCCATGGTTAAGCGAAAATCCGCCACAATTTAAGTGGGGCGGAGAATCAATGATTGTAGATCGTGGTGAAATTTTCCCTTCATTAGAAGTAGATAGGGAACATGCAGCTGTAAAAAAACTTAGCTCAGTACACGAGTCTATTTTATCAAAAAATGCAATTTTAGATATGTCTGCAACGGTAACTGATGGCGGTTGGTTTAGTGAGTTTCATATTCCAGCGATTATATATGGACCAGGTACATTAGAAGAAGCACATTCTGTAAATGAGAAAGTTGAAATTGAACAGTTAATTGAATTTACAAAAGTAATAACGGCATTTATATATGAATGGTGCCACACGAAAAAATAGATTTGTATAGTAAAATCGTACGAGTATGTATACTTGTACGATTTTTTAGTGAACTATTTCAGAGGTGAAAATAAACAACTGAAATAGTTCTTTATTTTGCTATGTCTTTCGTTTTATTTCAAGTAATTTCTCTTTTGCTAATTCAACGGCGATCGCATCATCTAAATAGCCAATTGGAAAGAGATAGTCGGGAATAATATCTGTCGATAAAATGAAATACAGTAATGCGCTCCCAAGAACTGCACGTTCTTCTTTTGAAATGGTTTCATTGCAAAATTGTTGATACATATCTGTTAATTGTTCAATAAAAGGACCAGCACTATCAATTTGCTCTAATTTACTTGCGAAACTGTCATGAATACGTTTTTCGCCTTCTGTTGTCTGGGCGTAGCGTTCGTAATTTTCGAGTTCTTGTTTTACGCGAGTTGTAGTGTAATCGAAATCGAATAAGTTAGAGGATTGTAGCGTTTGCTGAATGGTATCAATAGATGTGTACATATCTGTTTTTTCTTTATTTATGTGAGGAGAATCAGGGTACATTTCATCAAATAACAATTGGGGTGAAACTTGAAGACATTCTGCAAATTTTTGTAGATGTTTTTGTTTTGGCGGTTGTTTGCCATTAATAATTCTTGAGACTGTTGCAGGATCAATATTTGTAAGTATTCCTAGTTGGCGCATAGATAAGGCACGTTCTTTTAAAAGTTTTTTTATTAATTTGCCAAGCCGATCATTCGGGTTTTCATTAGCCATAGTGTAGGCACTCCTTTTTTAGTATTGAAAAAATATTGAGCATTTATTACAAGTATATGAAACAGACAGGCACAGTTGCTCAACATTTTCATAATATGCATTGAAAAGTGAGAAAAAGGGGTGACTATTTATGAGTACAGTAGGCTTATTTTCAATTTTTTTAATCGGGATCGCTTCTAATTTAGATAATGCAGGTGTTGGAATTGCATATGGCATTCGTAAAATTCGTATTTCGTGGTTTAACAATTTTATCATCGCATTCTTTGGATTTTTATTTACTTTACTAGCTGGATTTTTTGGAAACTGGATTGCGTTATTTA
This sequence comes from Bacillus sp. GMs2/2, assembly GCF_050172095.1. Classification (NCBI taxonomy): domain Bacteria; kingdom Bacillati; phylum Bacillota; class Bacilli; order Caryophanales; family Bacillaceae; genus Bacillus; species Bacillus sp. GMs2/2. Next base: position 41,296 of record NZ_JBNLYE010000013.1, on the reverse strand, counting down.
TTTCAGAGTTTACAGCAAATCTGATTGGAGCAATCGTTTTAGGGGTAATCGGTGTGTTTATTTTGTGCCAGCCTTTCTTGGGTCAAAAAAATACTGCAGGTTCTAAAGATGGTAATGTACTTATGGGCATTTTACGTAATCCGGAAAAAGCAGATTTTGATGGTTCTAAAACAATTAGTTTCTCAGAAGCAATTGTTTTAGGAGTTGCGTTGTCTATTAATAATATTGCAGGTGGATTTGATGCAGGGGTAACAAATTTAAATCTTTGGCTTACAGCGACTATTTCTGGGGTGTTTAGTTTTATTTGTATTAGTGGTTTTGCGTATGTAGGAAAACGATTTTTGGCAGAATACTTAGGGAAATGGGCGACAGTTATCGCCGGACTATTATTAATTCTTATTGGGATCGATCAGTTGTTGTAAGGAGAGTAGAAAACAAGGTTCGAGTATTTCCTTGGAAATACAGCAAGAGATTGCATATATCGACGTACTTTTCTCCATACTAATACGGATTTCTTTTAAGAAAGGGGGATTTGTATGGGACGCGGGAAAGCATTTGATCATAAGAAAAAAGGGCATGATCATCAACCACCTAAAGGTGCGTTCATTCATAAAGATGTAAATGAACATACTTTGGAAGAGGAAGAGCTACCAGTAAATATTGAGGCGTATAAAAATAGTTTAAAAAAACATTAAAAGCACCTACATAGGTGCTTTTTTACCGTATATCTTCAATTAATTGTTCGGATTCTTCATGCATACTGTACTCACTTAATACTTGAATGCAAAGCCACTTTAATTCCTCAATCGTATGCTCAAGTTCTTCAGGAAGCACATGATAAATGTCTTCAAGTCCCATCCCGAAATGAATAAGTTCAAGTACTTGATCATCGATGTTCCGATCCATTAATAATTCAAGTACTTCTAAATTGAATATGTATCGGTGAGCTTCGTCGAGTGAAACAACTTTTAACTTCAAGCTTTCTACAATACTCAATATAAAAAGAAGGATTGTTTTTTCAAGAACAGGTTGTTTTCCCATTTGAAATATTAGTTTCATCTTTCACACCTCCACATATAGCGCTAGGTTGTACTATATTATTCAGGAGGGGGGAACAAATATGCATGATATAGAGAAACTTTCAGCACTGTTTTTGTAAGAGGATTGATAACTGACAAAAGTGAGGTTTTGGCGAAATAAAAAATCCTGCTAGTATAGCAGGATAACTCGCGATTAAAAAATGCTCCAACCTTCTTGAGCAGAAAGAAGTTCAAGAATTTTAAAACCGGCAATACTATTTCCGTTTGCATCTAAAGCTGGTCCGAAAATACCGATTCCCATGTCTCCTTTTACGCAGCCAAAAATACCACCGGCTACACCACTTTTTGCAGGAATACCAACACGAATTGCAAATTCACCAGATTCGTTATACATACCACATGTGACCATAAATGTTTTGCAAATTTTTGTAATATGCTTAGGGATAATTTGTTTTTTCTTATATGGATCATATCCATCCATTGCAAAAATTAAGCCGATACGTGCTAAATCGATGCAGTTTACTTCAACTGCGCATTGACGAGTATATAAATCCATAAGTTCTTCAATATCACAATCGATAATTCCGTTTTGTTTCATATAATAACAAAGTGAACGGTTTAGGTAAGCTGTCTCTAGTTCTGAATCGGCAACTTTAGAGGAATAATTAATAGTAGGATTATCTGTTATTTCACGTACAAAATGAAGAATACGTTCCATTTTTTCCTCGTTATCTTTTCCTGCTAGCATGCTTGTAATAGCTAAAGCCCCTGCATTTATCATTGGATTAAGGGGTTTGGATGGACTTGTCGTTTCTAACTTAATAATAGAATTAAATGGGTCACCCGTTGGTTCCATTCCAACTTTAGAAAATACATATTCTTCACCACGGTCTAAAAGGGCAAGGGCAAGTGTAATTACTTTGGAAATACTTTGAAGAGTAAATAGTGTTTGTGAGTTGCCTGCATGGATATATTCTGTTTCTTTATGGAAAATGGCAATCCCTAAATCGTCTGGATTTGCATTTCCTAGTTCGGGGATATAAGTAGCAAGTTTTCCTTTTTTCGTATATGGTTTTACTTGTTCTAACAACTGTTGTAAGTTGTTTGTTTCAATGCACTGCATAGTACCAACGCTCCTATTTTGAATTAACTAAGTTTACTTTTCCCGATATGCTCGGAAATAAATAATAACATGAAAAAGTGGAATGATAAAACGAAAGTTCAATGTGCTATAATAGGTCTTTCGTTTCGAGTATTCTGTATTTTAAAAAGGAGAATTTTCCTTTTATATAACAGTTTGGAAATAGGAGATTTATCCATAAAAAGTTCAGAAATAAAAACTACACATCTATACAACTATATGTTATTATGGTTATGTAATAGAAAGCGTTTTCTAAAGCGTACTTATAATGATAACGATTTCATAAATTTGATTAGGGGGAATTAAAATGTTGCAGTTTTTACAACGTATTGGTAAAGCTTTAATGCTTCCGATCGCAGTACTACCAGCAGCAGGATTATTGCTTCGTTTAGGGCAACCAGATGTATTTGATATTCCTGTTATGGCACAGGCCGGCGCAGCAGTTTTTGATAACTTAGCACTTATTTTTGCAATTGGTATTGCAATCGGTCTTTCAGTGGATGGTAGTGGTGCAGCAGGTCTTGCAGGTGCAATTGGTTATCTTGTTATGAAAAATAGTATTGATGCACTTAGCAAAGGGTATTCAACTGCTGAATTACAAGGTAAATTAAGTAAAGTCCAAGATTTAATAGGTAATAGCGCAAATGTAGATCCATCTAAGCTTGCGGATACAATGACACAAGTATCTAAGGCTGCTGAATTATCGACTAAAGTAGATATGAAAGTCTTAGGTGGTATTATTGTTGGTGTTATAGCAGGACTTCTTTATAATAAATTCCATAAGATTAAACTTCCAGAATGGTTAGGTTTCTTTGCTGGAAAACGTTTCGTTCCAATTGTTACATCAGTCGTGATGCTGATATTAGGAATTCTATTTGCACAAATTTGGCCAACAATTCAAAATGGTATTGATGCATTAGCTCATGGAATTGTTAATTTAGGTGCAATTGGTTCAGGATTATTTGGTTTATTAAACCGTTTATTAATCCCAATTGGTTTACACCACGTAATGAACACATACTTCTGGTTTGTATTTGGGGACTTTACAAATGCAGCAGGTAATGTTGTTAATGGTGATATTGCTCGTTTCCTTGCAGGTGACAAAACAGCAGGTATGTTTATGACTGGTTTCTTCCCAGTTATGATGTTCGGTTTACCAGCAGCATGTTTCGCAATGATTGCAGCTGCTAAACCAGAAAAGCGTAAAGCAGTTACTGGTATGTTAGCTGGTCTAGCATTAACTTCATTCTTAACTGGTATTACAGAGCCTATTGAATTCTCATTCATGTTCTTATCACCAGTATTATATGGTATTCATGCTGTATTAACAGGTCTTTCTTTATTCATTACAACATCGCTTGGCATTCATGATGGTTTCTCATTTAGTGCCGGTGCAATCGATTACGCTTTAAACTTCGGTATTGCAACAAAACCAGTCTTACTAGCAGGTATTGGTTTAATTTACGCAGCAATTTATTTCATAGTATTCTACTTCTTAATTAAGAAGTTCGATTTAAAAACTCCTGGTCGTGAAGATGAAGATGAGTTAGTTGAAGATGGTGATGCACCAGTTGCAGGTTCAATTGGTGAAACTTACGTAGCAGCTTTAGGCGGAAAAGAAAACTTAACAGTTATTGATAACTGTGCAACACGTCTACGCTTACAAGTAAAAGATGCTGGTCAAGTAAATGAAGCAGCATTAAAACGTGCTGGTGCAAAAGGTGTTATGAAATTAAGTAATACAAGTGTACAAGTTATCGTAGGTACAAATGTTGAATCTGTTGCCGATGATATGAAAAAACACGTATAAATAATGAGATAAGAGGATGTCCAAAAAGATTGATAACATCAATTTTTTAGAGGATATCCTCTTTTTTTGTTAATAATTTAACGGGAATCTTACTTTTGTAAATTTTCTTTTTCTTTTTTGTACATATAGGTTGGTAATATGTGCAGTGCGTGATAAAGTAGGGATGATATAGAATGGATTATCCATAATCTACTAAAATAAATCTTTAATAGAGGAATTAAATTATTGGTGAGTAAGGGGAAAAAAGCAATTATGGATCAGGAAAAAAATAATGCGAATGGGAAAGTACGTCGGCCGATTGTATACATAAAAAGAACAATCATTCTCGTCTTACTATTATCACTTGTATATTTCATGTATACAAAAATTGTTGCGCATAATAAGAAAGAAGAAACTTTAAAAGCGGCAGCAGAAATGAAGAAACAAGAAGAGCTAAAAAAGAAAGTAGAAGAAAAAAAGAAGCAAGAAGAACAAAAACAAAAAGAGCAGGAAGAACAAGTGAAACAAGCGCAAGTTGCGGAACAGCCTGCTGAAGGACCACCTCAAGAAATTAATGAAAACGCTCAATTGGACCAGTATTTAAAAAACGCAGGCTTTAGTGGGACGGCTGTTATTGTGAAGAATGGAAAAGTTCTTTTGAATAAAGGATACGGTATGGCAAATAAAGAGCAGCAAGTACCGAATAATTCAGAGACGACTTTTTATATTGGTTCTATTTCAAAGGCGTTTGTAGCAACTGCTATTATGCAGTTGAAAGATCAAAATAAATTACAAGTAGAAGATACTGTTGCAAAGTATATTCCAAATTTTCCTCAAGGTAATAGTATTCAGCTAAAACATCTATTAACACATACATCAGGGATTCCCGAATATGAGCAGGGAAAAGAAGATATTTCTCATGAAGAACTGATAAAGCGGATAGGAAATCAAAAGCGTATTGGTGGTCCAGGAGAGAAGTGGAAGTATTCTGATTCGAACTACTCTATACTTGCATACATTGCCGAGAAGGTAAGTGGACAGTCGCTCGAAGAATATATTAAACAACATATTTTTGCTATTGCGGGTATGAAACATTCTGGTTTTGGCACAGCGTTAGAACAAACAAGATTCCCATCAACGGGTTATAAAATAGTAAATAATAATATGACAACACCTAATATTCCGAGCATGTCACAACTATATGGTTGTGGTGATATATACACAAGTGCGCATGATTTATATTTATTTAACGAAGCACTATTCTCTGGTAAATTAATTTCAAAAGAGAGTTACGATCAAATGTTTACGGGTGGAAAAAAGGATTACGGGTTTGGATGGTACGTAGACCCAGGAAGCTATTCGAATCACGGTGTAATGCCAGGATGGAATTGCTTAAACGGATTTAGTAAAAATGGTAGTGTATATGTTGTTTTATTATCTAACATTCAAAATAACATTAAATCATTTGGTAAAGTGAATAATGACATTTATTCGATATTGCGGAATATTGAAGTGTAAGAAACTATCCTTTTGGATAGTTTTTTTTATGCCTTGAACTAAATATTTCTTTTAGAAAATGTATGTCTTACCTATCACAAAAATATCTATTTTGTATACATTAAGATGTATGGATGTGAAATTTTATAATCTAAAAATAATAGGAGGAGAAGTGTATGTGTCTGTTCAGAAAATATTGGCATAAATTATCGAGAGTGTTTAATAGGCAATTAGAATATTTTTTAGATAATAAGTTATTACCTGCTGTGGAAAGACTTTTATTTTCACAAAACTTCGCGAGATTTATCCAAAGAAACTCTAAGCAAGCTACTGAAGAAGTTATTGAATCAAGTAGATTTCAATCTATTATTTGTAACATTTTAAAAGAATGTACTACATCACCTTTTAAAGAAATTGCAGAGCAGTATTTAGGTAAAAACGTAGAAATTACTGTGACAGTGGGACAGTTAACAGGCGTTATTGTAGCAGTTGGTGATGACTTCTTAACATTGCAAGAAGGAATAGGAACAGAAGTTTTATTACCATTTACAAGTATTATATCAATTAAAGAAGCGTAAGAAAGGAGCGTTATATATGTTATTTACTGATGAATTACGTAACCATGTTGGGGAACTAGTGCAAGTTGTGACAGCTGTAGAAATCATTGCAGGCGTTCTTTTATCTGTGACGGATGGGGCAGTAATTGTTCGTACTTCTCCTTCTTATGGACCACCAGAAGATGTAGTTGTGCGTATTCCTATTATTGCTTATGTTCGCTTGGAAGGGTAAGAGTGATACAAGTATGAGAGTGTCAGTTGTTATTCCAGTGCATAATGAAGCAAGTACTTTATCAAAAGTTTTAGTAGAAGTAAGAAAGCTCGAACCATATGAAATTATCATAGTAGATAATGGATCGACAGATGGTACGAAAGAAATAGCGCTACAGCATAATTGCCGTGTAATTTATTATAGATATTCCCTTGGTAATGATGTGGGACGGGCAATTGGTGCTAGAGAAGCAAAAGGTGAAATTGTTTTATTTTTAGATGGTGATATCGTCATGAAAAGTGAAGAATTATACAATTTTATTAAAGGAATACAGCAAGGACATGAGATTGTTTTAAATAATTTAACATGGTCCGTTTATTTGAAGATGAGACCGCATTATACGACGGTTGGAAAATATATGTTAAATCGTTATTTGAACAAGAAGGAGTTTGTTGTAGGATCTTTAATTGCAATACCACATGCGATAAGTCGTAAAGTGATTGAAAAACTGGGGTGGTGGAATTTAGCAGATCCAGCATTATTTCAAGCGATGGCGATGTCTAGAGGAGTAGATATTTCTGATATGGCTTCAGTTGATGTCATTTACACAAATAAAGTTCGTCCTGTCCATACGGGCACATCACCTGGCTCGCCTTATCCGAAAGCGACTAGTCGTATTATGGGTGATCATTTGCGTGCTTTACAATACGTAATCGAAACATACGGTAATCGCGGTGGTTTTTCAGAGGACAATAGAGATAGAGCGTTTGTAGGAAAGTATAAACCAGTTTTATTACAAAAGAAAAAAGCGAAATATAGTGCCATTATCCCGGTATCAGAAGAAAAAATAACTATAAGGTCTGTTATACAAGAAGTGAAAGAAGCAGGTGTAGATGAAATTATAGTTGTCGCGAATGGAGCAGGTGTTGAGACTGTTAAACAGGCAAAGCTAGAGAATGTTATTGTAGTTGAATTTACGAAGGCGCTTGGACATAATGTAGCACGAGCAATAGGGGCCATGCATGCTACGGCAGATATTTGTTTATTCGTTGATGGTGATTTTGTTATTCCAGCAAAAAAACTCACTCCATTTTTACATGCTGTTGAAGATGGAAATGACGTGGTGTTAAATGATTTACAATGCTTATTAGATATGTTTCATCCAGCAGATCCAATTAGTATGGGAAAATACTTTTTGAATTTGGTAGCGAAAAGACCAGATTTATGGAATAACTCACTAACTGCTGTACCACATGCCATTCATAAGAAGGTAATAGAGAAAATAGGATATGACTCCCTTATCATTCCGCCATTAGCACAAGTGAAAGCTATTTTAGAAGGATTCTCTATTACAACAGTAGAGTTAGTAGATGTTATAAAAACAAATCAAGTACGTCCAGAGCAACACGAATTTGTAAATGGGCGTATTTCAGCGTTTGATCGTATTTTCGGTGATCAACTTGAGGCGGTTACGTATTTATTACAACGTACGGACGAACGTGGTGGTTTTACAGATGGAGATAGAGATAGAGATGTAATTCAACAATTGAGAAGGGAAGAAGAGAATACAAATGAATAGTAGTAAAGTAGCTATTATTGGGTTAGGGTATGTTGGCCTTCCTTTAGCGGTACATTTTGCAGAAAGAGGGCATACAGTACTTGGATTAGATAAAGATATTAGAAAAATAGACTCAATTATAAAAGGAGAAAGTTATATTCCAGATGTTTCTTCTAAAGAGTTACAAAGTTTATTGACGAAAAAAATTTTAACAGTAAATACACCAGATCAAGGCATTGCTGATTTTCAAAATAGTGATTATGTTATTGTCACTGTCCCGACTCCAATTAATGAACAAAGAGAACCAGACTTAAGTGCCCTCATTTCAGCTTCGCATTATATACAACAAAACCTTCAAAAAGGACAAACCTTCATTTTTGAAAGCTCCACATACCCAGGCACACTTGAAGAAGTCATCCTACCTATTATTTCTCAAAATAGTAACAAGGTAGGGGAAGATTTCTATATCGGATATTCGCCTGAGAGAATTGATCCAGCAAATAGTCAATATTCAGTTCAAGCTATTCCAAAAGTTATTAGTGGACAAACAGAAAAGTGTAGACAAAAGGTACAGGATTTATATAGTACCATTTTTGACGAAGTTGTACCTGTTAGCTCTCCGAAAGTAGCAGAGATGTGTAAGCTATTTGAAAATATTCAGCGCTTAGTTAACATTTCTTTAGTAAATGAACTAAACACACTATGTGAAAGTTTAGGCATTGATTTTTATGAGGCCATTGAAGCGGCATCTACAAAACCATTTGGGTTTACTCCATATTGGCCAGGGCCAGGGATAGGGGGACACTGTATTCCAGTAGACCCTTTATATTTTCAATGGAGAATAAAAAAGAATGGGGCAATTAGTCAATTAATTGAGGCAGCACATATAATTAATGAAGAAATGCCAGAGAAAATGGTCCGGAAAGTAAAAAGTGTGGTGCAATCACCTGCAACGGTGTTAATTGTAGGGATTGCGTATAAAAAAGATGTAAATGATTTGAGAGAATCACCAGCGTTACCGATTATTCAATTATTAAGAAATCAAGGATACGAGATAGAATATCATGATCCTTATATTTCTTTCGCGGAAATTGGAGATAAGGTGTATCAATCTGTTTCTTTAGATAAAGAAAAAGTTAAAAAAGCGGATTGTATTTTAATTTTAACGGATCATTCTAATATTGATTGGAAGCTTTTTAAAGGAATGGACCGAGTAATAGATACACGCGGGATTGTAAAGAAGGTGAGTAAATGAGTAAGAAATGTTTAATTACAGGTGGGGCCGGATTTATCGGGTCGCATTTAGCTGAAGAGTTGATGAGAAGAGGTTATGAGGTCACTGTTGTGGATAACTTTTATAAAGGTAAAAATAAGTACCATGAAGAGTTAATGAAAAAAATCCGTGTTATTCCAATAAGTGTTTTAGATAAAAATTCTATTTATGAATTAGTAGATCAGCATGATGTCGTGTTTCATTTAGCAGCAATTTTAGGTGTGAAAACAACAATGGAAAAAAGTATAGAGCTCATAGAAACGAATTTTGATGGGACGAGAAATATTTTACAAGCAGCGTTAAAAGGAAAGAAGAAAGTAGTTTTTGCTTCTACTTCAGAAGTATATGGTAAGGCCAAGCCGCCTTTCTCTGAAGAGGGAGATCGATTATACGGGGCAACTTCTAAAATTCGTTGGAGTTATGCAGTTTGTAAAACGTTGGAAGAGACATTATGTTTAGGATACGCATTAGAAGGTTTACCGGTAACGATTGTTCGATATTTTAATATTTATGGTCCAAGAGCGAAAGATGGTCCGTATGCAGGGGTAATCCCGCGATTTATTAGTGCGGCTTTGCAAGGAGAAGACATTCTCGTATATGGAGATGGAAAGCAGACACGTTGTTTTACGTATGTGAGTGATGCGGTAGAAGCAACAATTCGGGCAATGGATGAGAAGGTAAATGGTGAGATTATTAATATAGGTTCTGAGAATGAACAGAGTATAAAAGAAGTAGCAGAAGTAATTAAAAAATTAACGAATTCTTCTTCGAAGATTGTACAAGTGCCTTTTGAAGAAGTATATCCTCATGGTTTTGAAGAAATTCCAAATAGAAGACCAGATGTAACAAAATTAAAAAAGCTTGTTCAATTTCAGGCGAAAGTAACGTGGGAAAACGGATTGAAGGAAACAATTAAGTGGTTTCGTGAACAAAACAATGGCTAAGTCATTATCTGTTATTATTCCTGCATGTAATGAGGTCGATACGATTTCAGACGTTATTCAATCGGTAAGACCATTAAATCCAGTAGAAATTATTGTAGTAGCAAACGGTTGTAATGATGGAACAGAAGATGTTGCAGATCGTTTAGGGTGTAAAGTAATCAAACATACAGAGCTACTAGGGAACGATGTTGGACGTGCAGTCGGCGCAAAACATGCGATAGGTGATGTATTACTATTTATAGATGGTGATTTTGCTATTCAAACTTCAAAATTAAAATTATTCCTTAATCCGATTTTATACGATCAGGCAGATGTAGTTTTAAATAATTTGGATGCATTATTTTTAAAAAGGCAAAAACCTACTTCTATTACAGTATGGCGCCAAATATTAAATGCAATGTTAGAGCGTGAAGAATTAAAAATTAATTCTTTATTAGATGTACCTCATGCGCTGACGAAAGAAGTCGTTCAAAGCATCGGATATGAATGTTTTGTTAATCCTATTGTGGCTCATTTACGCCTACTTCAAAGTAAATGGAGAATTAGTCGTCATTGCGCCATTGACGTTATTACGCCAAATAAATTTCGTCCATTCCAACATGCTGCATATGGAACAAATCTTTCCCAATCTGAAAAAAGAATGATAGGTGATCATATAGAAGCAGTAGCGGCACGGATATTAAGCAGTGATGAGCGCGGAGGATATTATGATGGAAATAGGAAAAGGGATAGTGTCTATCATACTTTAAGTTTTGAAGAGTTTTATCAAGGATGGGGCGTCACATCTAATTTGTATAAAGGAAAGCAACTATCTGTTGTTATTCCCGTACAAGATGAAGAGAAAACAATCGGAAACGTTATAGAAGAGCTTCGCAAAATTGAACCCTTCGAAATTATCGTTGTCGTAAATGGTTCGTCAGATAAAACGAAAAAAATTGCAAAAGACAAAGGGGCAACGACAATTGTATATAAAGAAGCACTCGGAAATGATGTGGGGCGCTCACTTGGAACGTATTTTGCAAAAGGAGAAATTGTGTTATTTATAGACGGCGATTTTATTATTCCAGCGAGTGAGCTATATCCTTTTGCAAAAGCTATAGCAGATGGAAAGGACGTCGCATTAAATGATTTAAATCATTATTTAGATTTAAGAGTACCGCTTCATCTTGTAACTGCATTTAAGTATGCACTAAATTTAGCTTGTGATAGAAAGGATTTAGGGGTAGGCTCACTTATTGCGGTACCTAATGCATTTAGCCAAAAGTGTTTGAAAGCAATTGGGTATAAATCTTTATTGTCACCTTGTGTAGCACAAGTGAAGGCTCTTCTGTCTGGATTTGAAATTGCATGTGTATATCGTGTTGAGGTTGATAAGATGAACCGTATTCGTCCCAGTGAACATTTCGCAAAAATAGGTCACCCTCCAGCTGTACTTCGAATTATAGGTGATCATATAGAGGGGCTAGAGCAAATAATTTCATTAACAGACAATCGTGGCGGATTCTATGATGGCAATAGAAAAAGAGATGTTTTATAGAAGTAACAAAAAAAGTGTACAACATGTGTACACTTTTTTGTTCTGTTATAAAAACTATAACAGATTAGGAGATAAGAGTATTACAGCTCTACAATGGGTATTGTTCTTATATTACAAAATAGGACTCGTATATAAGGATACCAAAAAAATACAATTAAGGAAAGGGTTAATTTTAAAGACTTTTAAATGAAGTTAACACTATATATATAGTAGTTTGCTCAATATTTCACAAACATGTCACAACTATTTCGTTCACTTTCGTAAAAAAGTAGTATTCTAAGTGTGTAAGCTGTTATATAAAAAATCTTAGTCCTGTACTAATCAAAAATGGAGGAGATTAGGATGACTCAAGTATTAGAAAATGTTAAAAACGCATGGGAAAACTTTAAAGGTGAAAAATGGAAAGCAGAGATTGATGTTCGCGATTTCATTTTAAATAATGTAAACGTTTTCGAAGGAGACGAATCTTTCTTAGCAGAAGCAACTGAAGCAACGAAACAACTTTGGGATCAAGTAATGGATTTAACAACGAAAGAACGTGAAAACGGTGGCGTTCTTGATATGGATACAAAAATTGTTTCTTCTATTACATCACATGCCCCTGGATACTTAAATAAAGATATTGAAAAAGTAGTCGGTTTCCAAACTGATAAACCATTTAAACGTTCTTTACAACCATATGGTGGTATTCGTATGGCAGAACAAGCTTGTGAATCTTATGGATACGAAATGGATAAAGAACTTAGTCGTATTTTTAGAGATTGGAGAAAAACTCATAACCAAGGTGTATTTGATGCATACACACCAGAAATGAGAAATGCACGTAAATCAGGTGTTATTACGGGTCTTCCAGATGCATACGGACGTGGACGTATTATCGGTGACTATCGCCGAGTAGCGTTATATGGTATTGATCATTTAATTGAAGCGAAAAAAGCTGATTTAAATTTAACTGGCGGTGTAATGAGCGAAGATACAATGCGTTTACGCGAAGAGTTATCTGAGCAAATGCGTGCACTTCAAGAGTTAAAAGAAATGGCCGCTTCTCATGGCTTCGATATTTCTAAGCCAGCAACAAACACGCAAGAAGCATTCCAATGGTTATACTTCGCATACCTTGCAGCGATTAAAGAGCAAAACGGGGCTGCAATGAGTCTTGGACGTACTTCTACATTTTTAGATATTTACATTGAAAGAGATTTAGCAAATGGTACTTTAACAGAAGAAGAAGTACAAGAAATTGTAGATCACTTCATTATGAAATTACGTCTTGTGAAATTCGCAAGAACACCTGATTATAATGAATTATTCTCTGGTGACCCAACTTGGGTAACTGAATCTATCGGTGGTATGGCATTAGATGGTCGTCCATTAGTAACAAAGAACTCATTCCGTTTCTTGCATACATTAGATAATTTAGGACCAGCTCCAGAACCAAACTTAACTGTTCTTTGGTCTAAACAATTACCAGAGAACTTTAAAAACTACTGTGCGAAAATGTCTATTAAAACATCAGCAATTCAATATGAAAATGATGATATTATGCGCCCTGAATACGGCGATGATTACGGTATTGCATGTTGCGTATCTGCAATGAGAATCGGTAAACAAATGCAGTTCTTCGGAGCTCGTGCAAACTTAGCGAAAGCATTATTATATGCGATTAACGGTGGTAAAGATGAAAAATCTAAAGCACAAGTTGGTCCTGAGTACGCACCAATTACTTCTGAAGTATTAAATTATGAAGAAGTTATGCATAAGTTTGATATGACAATGGAATGGTTGGCGGGTCTATATTTAAACACATTAAATGTTATCCATTACATGCATGATAAATATAGCTATGAACGTATTGAAATGGCACTTCATGATACAAACGTTCTTCGTACAATGGCAACAGGTATTGCTGGTCTATCTGTAGTAGCAGATTCATTAAGTGCAATTAAATACGCAAAAGTAAAACCAATTCGTGATGAAAATGGTATTGCAGTTGACTTCGAGATTGAAGGAGATTTCCCTAAATACGGTAACAATGATGATCGTGTAGATGAGATTGCTGTAAATCTTGTAAAAACATTTATGAATAAACTTCGTAAACATAAAACATACAGAAATTCTGTTCATACAATGTCAATCTTAACAATCACATCTAACGTTGTATACGGTAAGAAAACTGGTAATACTCCAGATGGCCGCCGTACTGGAGAACCATTTGCACCAGGTGCGAACCCAATGCATGGACGTGATACAAAAGGTGCATTAGCTTCATTATTATCTGTGGCTAAATTACCATATGAAGATGCACAAGATGGTATTTCTAATACATTCTCTATTATTCCGAAAGCACTTGGTAAAGAAGATGATGTACAAGTACGTAACTTAGTATCAATGCTTGATGGCTATGCAGTAAAAGAAGGCCACCACTTAAATATTAACGTATTTAACCGTGAAACATTAATGGATGCAATGGAACATCCTGAGAAATATCCACAATTAACAATTCGCGTATCTGGTTACGCTGTAAACTTTATTAAATTAACTCGTGAACAACAAATTGATGTAATTAACCGTACAATGCATGAAAGCATGTAAATGAAAAAAAGTGTCCCTTCGCTCTTAATATATAGCGAAGGGAGGCTGTTTCAATAAAGGAGGAAGTAACATGGTAAAAGGAAGAATACATTCTGTAGAGTCTTGTGGTACTGTTGATGGCCCAGGGATTCGTTATGTCATATTTACACAAGGGTGTTTATTACGTTGTCAATATTGTCATAATGCTGATACGTGGGAAATCGGTAAAGGTAAAGAAATAACAGTTGAAGAAGTGATGCAGGATGTGACATGTTACCTTCCATTTATTGAAGCTTCCGGAGGCGGTATAACAGTTAGCGGTGGAGAGCCATTATTACAGCTAGACTTTTTAATTGAGTTGTTTAAAAAGTGTAAAGAGGCTGGTATCCATACAACAATCGACTCTTCTGGTGGTTGTTATTCTGAGGAACCAGAATTCCAAAATAAGCTAGATATTTTAATGGATTATACAGATTTAGTTTTATTGGATCTGAAACATATCGATTCCAAAAAGCATCGTAAATTAACAGGGAAACCAAATGAACATATTTTACAATTTGCTCGTTATTTATCGGATAAGAATAAACCGATTTGGGTACGACACGTATTAGTTCCTGGTGTTACGGATAATGAAGAGGATCTACAAAAACTATCTAGCTTTATTCAAAGTCTGTCTAATGTTCAAAAAGTTGAAGTGTTACCATATCATAAGCTTGGTGTATATAAATGGGAGGCGCTTGGACACAAGTATCCACTCGCAAATGTAGAACCACCTACTGAGAAAAATGTAGAACATGCTAAATATATTTTACAAGCGGTCTAATCCAAATATTGGATTAGGCTTTTTGCTTTCTTTACAATAAAATCTAGAGTATATATTGATAAAAGAGTATACTGAAAATAGAATATCCATAATTTTGTACGGAATAAATGGAGAAATTTACATAATTGTAAAGGGAAATCAAAATAGTAAAAAGAATTAAGAAGTAAAAGAGTGAGTATCATGGAATAGAGAACATTTGTAAGTTATTGCGAAAGCTCTTATAGGAAAGTATAATGTAAAGATATGAGCACAGATAGGATTAAGGGGTCAATCTTATATGCTTTGCATATCCACGACAGGTACATAGCTGAAAGGGAATTATTAAAATCTGTTTATGTAATTTTTAAGGAAAATGTTTTTCCTATTGTCGTATATGCAATATGGAGAAACAAAAAGCTAGGAGTGGATTTGTTTGATAAAAAACCCCAAGGTTTTAATATTAACTGCACATTACGGTAATGGTCATGTGCAAGTAGCAAAAACATTAGAACAAACATTTCGCCAAAAAGGAATTGAAGATGTCATTGTATGCGACTTGTTTGGAGAATCACATCCATTTATAACTGACATTACAAAATATCTATATTTAAAAAGTTATACAATAGGAAAAGAATTATATCGTTTGTTTTATTACGGGGTAGAAAAAATTTATGATAAGAAAATAGCATCTTGGTATGCGAACTTTGGAAGGAAACGTTTGAAAACACTTTTACAGGTGGAGAAACCAGATATTGTAATTAATACATTTCCAATTATCGCTGTACCAGAATTAAAGAAACAAACAGGTATTTCAATTCCTGTCTATAACGTATTAACGGATTTTTGCGTGCACAAAATATGGATTCATCGAGAAGTAGATCGTTATTTTGTTGCAACGGATCATGTGAAAGAATTGATGGTTGATATCGGTGTACCTGCGGAACAAATTGTTGAAACAGGAATTCCAATTCGGAGTAGTTTTGAGTTAAAGGTAAATCCAGAAATCATATATAATAAATATCAGTTATGTAAGAATAAAAAGATTTTACTAATTGTAGCAGGTGCTCATGGGGTATTAGGAAATGTAAAAGAACTATGCCAATCATTTATGTCAGTGCCTAATTTACAAGTAGTTGTCGTTTGTGGGAAAAATGAAGCTTTAAAACAGGATTTATTAAGTTTACAGAAGCAAAATTCCGATGCATTAAAAGTGTTTGGGTATGTTGAAAATATTGATGAATTATTCCGTGTTACTTCTTGTATGATTACGAAGCCAGGCGGAATAACATTAAGTGAAGCAGCAGCGTTGCAAGTACCTGTCATTTTATATAAGCCTGTTCCAGGACAAGAAAATGAAAATGCGATGTACTTTGAAAGAAAGGGAGCAGCAGTTGTCATTCGCGATGATAGTGAGGTTTTTGCAAAAACAGAGGCATTATTACAAGATGATGTGAAGCTTCTTCAAATGAAAGAAGCAATGAAAAGCATCTATCTTCCAGAGCCAGCTGGCCATATTGTAGATGCAATTTTGGCGGAAAATCATGCAGAACCGCGTCATATACCTATTAAATCACCTGCTCTTGCACAATCTTTTACTTAATATGAAACCCTCTTTGTATATGTAAAGAGGGTTCTTTATTATTTTTAAAGAAAATTTAGTGAGTTATCCACAAAACGATTGCGCTTTCATTAAACGGTAAAGTCGGAATATTAACAACTATATCCACATTGTCCACAATTTTTAGAAAAATATCCACAATTAAAACAGCTGATATATGCTTTAATATAGAAAAATATTAAATGTTTTTGAAAATTACTAACAATTTCATCAGTTTTGTGGATAAAGTTGTCCACAGCAAAAAAGTCCCTTATGTATAAGGGGCTTTTTTGCTTACTTCTATCAGTCGAGAAAATTATGTAATGAAAATGAATAATTAGGGGGGAAACTTCTAATTATTCATTTTCACTTTAAATGCTTTTCGAGCGATATCCTGCTGCACGATCTGCTTTTTGAAATTCGCGTTGATAGAGAACTTCTTGTGTACTAGATAATGTGTTTTTTGCTTTATCACGTTTCTTTTTATCCATTACAAATCACCTCGTGTCTTAAAGTTACTATTTATCGTTTCCAAAGACATGAGGGGATATACGCATATGGAAAATGTTAACGATTGATTATCATTTCAGAAAATTTAGATTACGCTTCTTTTAATTGATGAGCATCTTGGAAGGTTGTATCTCGCATTGTAGCAAGTGTGTATTGATCTTTTGGAATTTCATATAAGTTATACACTTCTTCGTTTGCGTTAATTTCATCATATACGGCTTTTCTTGTTTCGTTTGCTAGATTCACATATTGCAGTTTTTCTGCAGCTTTAATAGAACGAATATTTATTTTACGAATACGCATGAAAATTGTTTCAATATCTAATTCATAGAAAAGTTCACTAAAAAATGAATCTTTTGCCAATTTGTTATAGCCTTTTCCATGATATGGTTTGCCAAGCCATGTCCCGAGAAATCCAGCTTTTTCTTGCACATCAAATAAAGTAATTGTTCCGATAGGGTTACCCCATTCATCTAAAATTGTGCGTGAAATTAATTCACCACGCTCTTCAGCTTCAATCGTTTGTTTCGTTAAGAATAAATATTCTTCATAAGAATAAGCCTTTTGACGCACAAAAGGGAAGACAGCTGGATCCACCATTAACTCGTATAGAACGTGGCTGTCGTGTAAGTCGCGTTTTTTCAACATACTAACTCCTCCTCACACGAGGGTAGCATGACGAAAAAACACCCCACCCTCGAAATTTTTATATCAATCTTTAAAAAATTTCGGGGTGGGAATCGAACCCACTAGAACCAGTTTCTAACGCTGGTGGCGCACCATTTGCCTTCCCCATTCATCAATTTGAAAATGATAATCACGACACAAATTGATTATGGTTTCATTCAGTTTATAATCGTATAATACTTTATCTAGTCAAAAAAATAAACTAGTTTTTTTTATTTTTTTTGTAAATTATTTTTCCATCAATCATAGTTAGTACAGGCTTGGCTAAATAATGGAAAGGATGATGAGTCCATAGCACGAGATCGGCGTCTTTTCCAACCTCGATGCTTCCAATTCTATCCTCTAAACGCAAATTTCGTGCTGGGAATATGGTGATTCCTTCTAGTGCTGTTTTCTCGTCTAACCCTTCTCTTACTGCAACAGCAGCGCAAACATTTAAATATTGAATGGGTGTATAAGGATGATCTGTTGTGATAGAAACTTCCACACCATTTTTTGATAATATATGGTAAGTATCCCATGTTTTGTTTTTTAGTTCGATTTTAGAACGGCGTGTCAGAGTGGGACCAACTGAAACCTTCAAATTGTGTTTTGAAAGTTCTTCAACAATAAAGTGTCCTTCTGTGCAATGTTCAATGCGTAAATCGAGATTGAATTCTGTTGCAAAGCGTAGAGCAGAACTAATATCATCTGCTCGGTGAGCGTGGATACGTACGGGTATTTCACGACGTAGTGCTTTTAAAATAGGAAGCATTCGAAAATCAGCTTCGTGCCCGTAGTGTTGTGCTTCATAGAATGATTCCCGAAGTAACCCCATAATCCCCATACGTGTAATGGATTCTTTTGTTCCATTACTATGGACTTTTTTAGGATTTTCTCCAAAGGCAATCTTTAAACCAGCAGGTTCTTGAATAATCATATGATCAATACAAGTTCCAGCTGTTTTTATTACACAAGTAGTACCCCCGATAATATTTTGACTGCCAGGCATAACGTGAACGGTTGTAATTCCGTTTTGTACAGCGTCTTGAAAGGCAATATCGAAAGGATGGATTCCATCTAAAGAACGAATATGTGGTGTTGAAACTTCAGATGTTTCATTGGCATCATTTCCAGCCCAACCAGTACCTTCATCATAGAGACCAAGGTGAGTATGGACATCAATAAAGCCAGGTAAGAGATGGAGTGCTCGTGCATCTATAACGGTCATATCTTGAGTAGGTGGAATAAAAGGTTTGACCTCGGTAATTCGCTCTCCTGTAACGAGTACATCTCCTTGAAACTTTTGAGATGTAATAGGGTATACAATGGCTTGTTTGAGCAATATTTTCATAGGTACCTCATTTCTGTTACTTTATAATGCTAATGGAAGTTAAGGGAAAGTAACTGAAAGGTTATTTGTATGGTAATGCTTCGGATCCTAGAAAATGAAAGTTTTGAAAGAGCCCATGTAAAATTGTGTTTTAGAAGTACTACATTGTATGCGAAAGTATATTTTGTAATGCATGGTCTATTTCTGGAAATGTGTATTGGTATCCATGTTCAATTGCTTTAATGGGTAATACACGTTGCCCTTCTAGTACAAGTATGCTCATTTCACCTAATAAAGTTTGAATGATAAAAGAAGGTACAGGCAACCAATGAGGCTTTTTCATTATAGTTGCAATGGTTTCTCCAAATTCCTTCATTCTTATAGGTGTTGGTGCTGTCATATTAAGAGGACCATCAATTTCTTTTTTGTGTATAATGAAATCCATCATACGAACGACATCGTCTATATGAATCCATGATAACCATTGCTTCCCAGAACCAATGGTGCCGCCGATATAGAATTGATAGGGAAGTAGCATTTTTGGAAGAGCTCCTTCATTTGCACCTAATACAACTCCAAATCTTGCGTAGATTGTTCGTATTCCGAGAGAACGCGCTTTAGATGCTTCTTGTTCCCATGAATATACTGTATTTGCTAAAAAGTCATTTCCAGGAGTCTCATGCTGTTCTGTAAAAGACTCTATTTCAGACGTTCCATAGTATCCAATAGCACTTGCGTTAATAAATGTGTGTGGCTTTGTATGGAGTCCCTGCAATTGTTTAATGAGTCCTTTTGTTGTTTGAATTCTACTGTTTAAAATGGCTTTCTTTTGTTGCTTTGTCCATCTACTATTAATAGACTCTCCGGCTAGATTAATAACTACATCAATAGAAGAGAGGGGGAAGGTTTGTAAATCTGGTGTCCATTGAACATACTGAAGGTTAGGATCGGAAGTTTCAGTAGTTTTTTTTCGTGTGAGAATGTAAACAGTATATCCTTTTTGAATAAAAAAAGTAGAAAGGGATTTACCGATAAAGCCTGTACCACCAGAAATTGCGATTTTCACAAGTATTTCCTCCTCATTATATATATTCTTGAAAAGAAAAAATGTTCCTCGACTATGTTAAAATAATAGAGAGGTGAGAGTATGGCTGTCATTACAAAAATAGAAGTACAAAAACGATCGAAAGAACGATTTAATATTTATATTGATAAAGGTCAAGGCGAAGAGTACGGATTTAGTGTGGATCAAGTAATCTTAATAAAACATGGATTACAAAAAGGCTTAGAAATTGATGAAATCGAGTTAGGAAATATTTTGTACAATGAAGAAGTGCAAAAAGCATATTTGCAAGCAATCTCCTATTTATCCTATCAAATGAGAACAAAACAAGAAATAGAAGATTTTTTACGAAAAAAAGAAGTGGGACAGGCCATCATCTCTGAAGTCGTTTCGAAATTATTACATGACCGATATATTAATGATAAAGAGTATGCTGTTTTATATACGCGAACGCAAAGTAATGTGAATCGAAAAGGTCCAACTGTTATTAAAAGAGAGTTATTAAATAAAGGTGTTCAGGATTTAATTATTACACATAGTTTACAAGAATATCCGAAGGAAAAGCAAATTGGGAATGCCTTGTTTCTCATAGAGAAGAAGAAAAAATCTTATCAAAAACATTCTTTTTTACAAATGAAACTAAAGTTAGATGAGATGCTTGTTCGAAAAGGATATTCTAGAGAAGTAATTCAAATTTGTTTGGAAGAATTGAAAGACGAAAAAGATGACGAAAAGCAACAAGAAGCGTTACACTATCATGGGAATAAATATTATGAGAAATATAAGAAGCATGATGGATGGACATTTGAAAACAAGATGAAACAAGCGTTATATCGAAAAGGATTCTCTATTGATGAAATCGAGATATTTTTGCAAATGAAACGCGAAGAGGAATGAGGAGAATAAGATGAATATGCCAAAACGCTACAGTGAAATGACACCGCATGAGCTAAGGGAAGAAATTGGCGCTTTAAAGGAGCAAGCAGTAAAAGCTGAGCAGCTTGGGATTGTCAATGAATTTGATGTATTAATGAGAAAAATGGCAATGGCTCGTGCTTATATGACGGATATAAACAAATTCCGTATTGGTGAAACATATGAATTAGTAGAAGAACCTGGTGTATTATTTAAAATTACGTATTTCAATGGGGTATTTGCTTGGGGATATAAGCAAAATGATAATGAAGAGATTGGCATACCAATTTCCTTATTGCAAGAAAAATAAAAACCAGAGAGCATATATCTCTCTGGTTTTCATCTTTGGTAGGCGTTAAAGGAGATAGGAGATTCTAAAATTGGCGTTTTTTACATTCATTTGCCAATATAATGAGAGACTGGGTTTGTTGCGTCTGTCCGTTAACTTGCGCTTTCGCATGTTTTGGACGAGTCCACGTATGGTTAAATAATTCAGAACGACTATCTAAGCGATCACGGTAGCTCATCTTTATCACCTCGTGTAGGAAGTTAATTTAATTTGTATTACTCTTCCTGCTGATTTGCAGCACGCATACGTTCTTGTGGGTGCGTGTTAATTGTGCCGTTAGGTCGTTTCGAAGCGAAGCGTGATTTCGCTTTCGGTTGACCGTCGATTTTGCTGTTGTTTTTTGACTCAGACCAAAATTCGGCTTGTTTACCCATTACGAACGCCCTCCTCATTATCGGTTGATACCTCTTTAAGAAGTATCAATTATAGAATGTGCAAAATTGAAGAAACTATCCTTTAGAAATGAAGGGATAAATAGGTAAAAGGAGATTATAATATGAATGATATTTATGAAACATTAACGAAAGAATTATTAGACAAGAATGACAAGCTTTCTTACGCACAAGCTCGTGCGTGGGTTGAGTTACTATGGGAAGATTTTCAAACAACTTATGCAAAATCAGGTCGTTATCAAGGCGATGAAATGACAGAACAAGTGGTACGATCATGGATTAATAATCATGGTGTACGCCTTCATGAAATGCGTACAAATAATCCGAAGTATAGTCATTTAATTAATCAAGAAGATCATTTGAAACATTAAAAAAAGCGACTTAAGTCGCTTTTTTTAATGTGGAAGTAATTCCAGTTTTTTTCGAAGCTTTTCTTCACTAAAGATCCATCCTGTATAGGAACTAATAATATTTAAATTGTGGTCGAGCTGAACGATTGCAACAAATGGATAATAATCTTTACTTCGATATCGTAAATCAATGAATCGTACTTCATAATAATGGTCATGATCAAAAATATCCCAGCGATATACAGGAGAGAAAGATAGAAAGGCCGAGATGTTTTCATCTTGTTTAGCTGCTCGCATAATATTATTGTCTGGGAACGGTACCCGATCGAACTTATCATATATCATGATGTTACCACGGTGCCATCTCGCAACGTAGTAATAATCAGCCGTAACGATTGCTAAATGGTAATGGTAAAATCGGTAAGAAGGAGAAATGATAATCTTTTCGACATTTTTGAAACGTTTGTGTACAACGCTTCTTATATTTCTGTGCATCATAATCCGTCCGATATAGTAAACAATCATTAATATATATGCCGCTAAAGCTGTATATCCCTTATGAGAACCGACGAGCATGCAAGCAATTGCAAGTATATGGATAAAGAAAATTACGGTATCGAATGTATTAATCACGCCGAGTGCGACCCATTTTTTTGTGAAAGGCCGTAATGCTTGTGTACCATAGGCATTGAAAATATCTACAAAGACGTGAAGGAAGACAGCAATAAATGACCAAAGCAGTAGATGAAGATATGGAGCGTCTGAAAAGAAGGCGAAAGAGATGCCACTTATAAGGAATGACCAAAGAATTACCGCAGGAATAGAATGAGTAATCCCACGATGATTTCTTATATATTTAGCGTTATTACGCAATTTTAAAACTGTGTCAATGTCAGGAATGTTGGAACCAGCAATTGTAGCAAGCATAACAGCTTGGGGGCCAATATCACTTTGTGCTATGGCTGGATCTAATGTTGCTAAGCTACCTAAAGTGATACCCATAACAAGGTGAGTGGCTGTGTCCATAGAAATCCACCTCCGTTTTTTATTAATGTAACTCTTTTTATTCGATACCTCAAGTCCTTTGCCTTCTATTTCCTGTATCATCTTACTTAAATTTTTTCCTAAAATCTTTATAATAGTACTTATATGCAAAAAAATGAGGGGGATCAAGTTTGACACTTGAAATACTAAACAATTTTAATATAGAGCAGTTTCAAAATGATTTAATTGGTTGGTTTGAAGAAGAACAGCGCGACTTACCATGGAGAAAGAATAAAGATCCATACCGCGTTTGGGTTTCTGAAATTATGTTACAGCAAACAAGAGTAGAAGCTGTAAAACCATATTACGCAAATTTTATGGGGAAGTTTCCTACACTTGAAGCGTTAGCGAATGCAGATGATGAAGAAGTATTAAAAGCATGGGAAGGTTTAGGATATTATTCTAGAGCACGTAATTTACATGCGGCAGTAAAAGAGGTAAAAGAAGTATACGGCGGAGTTGTACCAAGTGATGTAAAGAAAATTGAAAAGTTAAAAGGAGTGGGACCATATACAAAAGGTGCTATTTTAAGTATCGCATATGGTATACCAGAGCCGGCAGTTGATGGAAATGTTATGCGTGTATTATCTCGTATTTTATCAGTATGGGATGATATTGCAAAACCAAAGACTCGAAAAGTTTTTGAAGAGATTGTGCGTGAAATTATTTCAGTAGAAAACCCATCTTATTTTAATCAGGGATTGATGGAATTAGGTGCACTAATTTGTATTCCGAAAAATCCAGCATGCTTACTTTGTCCTGTACGTGAACATTGCAGAGGATATGCTGAAGGTGTTCAAAAAGAATTACCAGTAAAAAGTAAAGCGAAAGCTCCTAAAATGGTACCTATTGTTGCAGGTGTACTTCAAACTGAAGACGGTCGTTACGTTATTAATAAACGTCCAAGTACAGGTTTGTTAGCTAACATGTGGGAGTTTCCGAATGTGGAACTTGGAGAAAGTATTCGAAATCAGAAGGAACAGCTTATAGATTATATGAAAGAAAAATTTGAGCTCGAGGTTTCTATTGATGAATACGCAATGAATGTACAACATACGTTTACACATCGTACTTGGGATATATTTGTATTTTACGGAAAAGTAACAGGTAATATTGTTGATACAGATACATTAAAATTTGTATCAAAAGAGGTATTTGAGCAATTACCTTTCTCAAAATCACACCGTACTATTTATGAAAATTGTGTGGAGAAAATTACAATGCAATAAATAAAAAAGTGTTCCCAATCTAGGGAACACTTTTTTAATCGTAAGAAATTTTTGTCCCATGAGTCCAACTAGCTTCACCTTCTTGTAAGCCGCCTCTTGATTCGATTTCTACTACAATTTCTTTGTAAATACTTTGCCCTTCTACATTTAAATAAGGCAGAACCTGTTGTAGTGAGTGATGAAAATAAGCTAATTCATCTTCTTTCCATTCATTTTTTGAAATCATCGTTAGTTCAGTCATATCGCGTCCTATATACATATTTACACCTCCATTTTCTATAGTTTGAATGAGTAACAAAAGTTATATGCGGAAATTTTAAAAAAGAAAATTACGGATAGCTTCTAAGTGAATTGGTTACATTATTGATTGTGGAGGTGAGAAAGATGAGTAAAAAACAACAAGGTTATAACAAAGCAACTTCTGGTGCTAGCATTCAAAGTACAAATGCTAGTTATGGTACAGAGTTTTCAACTGAAACAGATGTACAAGCTGTAAAACAAGCAAACGCACAATCAGAAGCAAAGAAAGCACAAGCTTCTGGTGCACAAAGTGCAAACGCTAGTTATGGTACAGAATTTGCAACTGAAACAGACGTGCATTCTGTGAAAAAACAAAATGCTAAGTCAGCTGCAAAACAATCACAATCTTCTAGCTCAAATCAGTAATGAAAGAAAAACACTTCTCTAATTCGGGAGAAGTGTTTTCTTTTTGCGTGGATCGTTGTAATGAAAAGAAAGCGAACGACATAACTTCTAATAAGTCAACAAATGTAGTCAAAGGAGAAGGAAGTTAACAATTAGAATTATGTAATTAGGAATAATAACTGATGAATAAGTCCAAAAGGGGGTAAGTAATGAACGATTTTGATAAGTTGGTAGGGGAGCAATTAGAAACGATGGATGAGTTGTTAAAGTTACAAGCACATCTAGAGAAGTATCAACAAATCGAAATGAATGAAAAAGATACGTGCGATAAAAAAGAACTGCATTTTATCCGTCAGGAAATATATAGAACAGAAGTAGCGTTGAAGATGTTACATGAGAAATTTGAAGAACAAACGAATAGTGTAATTCAATCTTTTGCAACTGAAAAAATGATTTCAAATTTAGGGTAAGATATATTGTTATCTTCAGGTGAAAAGTCCTTCTTTGTATGGAAATAGAGAAGGGCTTTTTCTATTACATGTCCTCGCTTATAAATAATGCAGTACAATCCCTATCTCTTAAGAAGAGTTGGGGCATAGTATTCAACGATAAACCTCCTGCATATTCAGTTTGAAAAATAGAGTCTTATCCCTTTAGTTTTAAAATTTCGACAAAAAAGTTATAATAGAAAAAAAGTGAATGCCGTTCAAAGGGCATTTGCAGTTGAAAGAAGGGAGCATATATGGGATTTCCCAAAGAAGGAGAAAAAGTACAAATACATAGTTATAAACATAATGGCTCCATTCATAGAATGTGGGAAGAAACAACAATTTTAAAAGGGACACAGAGTCTTGTAATCGGAGCGAATGATCGTACAGTAGTTACAGAATCGGATGGCCGAACATGGATTACTCGTGAACCAGCAATTTGTTATTTTCATGCCAACTATTGGTTTAATGTGATTGGGATGCTTAGGGAAGATGGCGTATATTATTATTGTAATTTAAGCTCACCTTTTGCGTATGATCCTGAAGCATTAAAGTATATTGATTATGATTTAGATATTAAAGTATATCCAGATATGACATATACGCTTCTAGATGAAGATGAGTATGAAAAACATAGTCAAATTATGCAGTATCCACCTGTTATTGATACAATTTTAAAACGAAATGTAGCACATTTAACACAGTGGATTCATCAAAGAAAAGGTCCATTTGCACCAGACTTCGTAGATATGTGGTATGAACGATATTTAATGTACAGAAATTAAAACAAACCTGCAGGGGGCTTCCCGGCAGGTTTGTCCTATTAGAGGGGGGATTATGTGCAAGGCATAAAAAGATATTTACAATTTGTTAAACCATATCGATGGCTTATTGCTATTACAATTATTATTGGACTAGTTAAGTTCGGTATCCCACTTATTATGCCGTGGTTATTAAAGTATATTATCGATGATGTAATTCAAGGCGCGGGCTCACTTCAAGATAAAACATCTCAATTAATAACAGCGATTGGAATTGCTTTTTTTATTTTTGCGGTATTAAGACCACCGATTGAATATTATCGTCAATATTTCGCCCAACGTATCGCAAATACAATACTGTATGATTTGCGGAAGCATATTTTCGGTCACTTACAAAAGTTAAGTTTACGGTATTACTCCAATACAAAAACAGGGGAGATTATTTCGCGTGTCATCCATGATGTAGAACAAACGAAGGATTTTGTAATTACTGGTTTGATGAACGTCTGGTTAGATACTGCAACAATTGCTATTGCTATCATTGTTATGTTTTCTATGAATATAAAATTAACATTTGTTGCGTTATTGATTTTACCTATTTATGTAATTGCAGTGAAATATTTTTTCGGACGTCTTCGGAAATTGACGAAAGAGCGTTCACAAGCGTTAGCGACGATGCAAGGGTATTTGCATGAACGTATTCAAGGAATGCAAGTGACACGTAGCTTTGCGTTAGAAGAGTATGAGGGGAAGCAGTTTGAAAAAAGAAATAATGAATTTTTAACGAAAGCATTAACCCATACAAGTTGGACGGCAAGAACATTTTCGGCAGTAAATACGTTAACCGATTTAGGTCCGTTACTTGTGATTGGTTTTGCAGCATATGAAGTAATTCAAGGGCAGTTAACGCTAGGAACGATGGTAGCTTTTGTTGGATATATGGATAGTTTATATAGTCCGCTTCGCCGCCTTGTTAATTCATCTACAACATTAACACAATCTTTTGCATCGATGGACCGTGTGTTTGAACTGTTAGATGAAAAATACGATATTGTTAATGTACCAAATGCGGTACAAACGAAAAAATTAAATGGAGAAATTGTATTTGACAATGTTTCTTTTCGTTATAATGCAGATGAAAAAGAGATATTACACAACTTGTCATTAACTATGCAGCCTGGAGAGAAAGTAGCGCTTGTAGGAGCGAGTGGGGGAGGAAAGTCATCTCTTGCTAGTTTGATCCCGCGTTTCTATGATGTTTCTGAAGGCGCGGTTTATGTAGATGGCATAGATGTAAGAAAGTACAATATGAGAAATTTGCGTAGTCATATTGGAATTGTACTGCAGGATAATTTATTGTTTAGCGATACAATTGGAGCTAATATTTTATATGGAAATCCGAAAGCTACAGAGAAAGAAGTGATTGCAGCTGCCAAAGCTGCGCAAATTCATGATTTTATTATAGACTTACCAGATGGTTATAATACTGTCGTTGGAGAACGTGGTGTGAAGCTATCAGGCGGGCAAAGACAACGCGTGGCAATTGCACGAGTGTTTCTAAAGAATCCGTCGGTACTTATATTAGATGAAGCAACTTCAGCATTAGATTTAGAAAATGAAAGGTATATTCAAGAGGCGCTTCAGACGTTAGCTGCTGACCGGACAACGATTATAATTGCACATCGATTAGCGACGATTACACATGTTGATACGATTATTTACATTGAAGACGGTGAGATTAAAGAGACTGGTTCTCATGAAGAGTTAATGCGAAAAAGAGGATTTTATTACAATTTATATCAACTTCAACATATAACAGAAACAGCTCCTTTAGCATAAAAGGAGCTGTTTTTTTATTCGTCTTCTTTTTTATCATCGATTTGGAGTTCTTTTTCTGGTTTATGATATGTGTAGAAGCTATCTACAAGCAAATCTAAATGCTCTACTTCTTCACTATAGTTAATGATGGAAGAAATAAGAGGGAAGAGATGTAACCATGTTTTATATGCTTCTTCATCGTCTTTATTTTGATATTCCATAAAGATATCAATTAATTCTTGTTTACCTGTTTCAACTTCATCAAGCATTTCAACTGATTGTTGTTTTTTTGCTTTACCAATAAATTTTAATAAAACTTGTTCATGATAATGCGTTAATGAGTCAAGTTCGTTTTGGATAGATTCCTGAAATTCTTCTGGCATATAGCGCAGTTCATTTTCAGTACGGTGTAATGATTTTAACGTACTTAAAGCACGGCTTGTTGTCGCTAACATTTGTCTGAATAAAACGAGCTTACGAATTTTTGCGAACTTTACTTTTTTCGTATAGCTTCTTTCTTCTTTATACAGCAAATAGTAATGATTTAGTTTAATCATTTTTTCTTTCATACGATCAATATCAGTTTTTAGCGTTGTAAAATCAGAAGCCTGCCTGCTATTCATTCGAATCCATTTTACAATTTCTTCTGTATTATCAACGATACGATGATAAAGTTTTGTTTCATATTTTGGCGGCATAAATACTAAATTTACAAGTGAAGCCGCAATAATACCAATCATAATCGTCGCAAATCGAAGTAAGGCAAAACTAAAGAAATCTTCGCCTTGATACTCCATAATGGCGATAACTGTTACTAAAGCAATTGATATTGTGTTTTCTAATCGTAATTGTAATGTAAGAGCAATTACTAATATACATGTTAATCCAATAATAAAAGGATTATGTCCAAAAGCAGTAGCAAATGCGATAGCAAATATCGCACCAATTACATTTGCTTGAATTTGTTCAAGTGCTGTTAAATAAGAACGGTATACAGACGGTTGAACAGCAAAGATAGCTGAAATTCCCGCAAATACCGGACTCGGTAATTGAAGTAAAATACAAGCAAATAAAGCTAACGTGATGGCAATACCCGTTTTTAAAATGCGAGCACCAAGTTTCATACCCTTAATAAGATCCTTTCTCTTGTCATAATGAATGTACAACATGATACTATACATTCATTACAATATGTTAGCAAGTGATATTTTAGTGACGTTAAAAGAAATTAGTGTTCATTTTATCCCGCTAATTGTGAGTAGTAAGATTCCTGCCTCAAAAATTAGAAGCTAGATGCCGGTAAACGCTCGATTGGTGTAGGCTAATTAAAGTTTCACTTTATAATTTTTCCTAATTCCTTTTAAACATCAGTTTTTAGTAAAAAAACCTGCTGAATTTCAGCAGGTCTCAAATTGTTACTATAGATTACTATGAGAAGCGTACTTCGTCAATTTTTTCTTAATAATGAAAATTACTCATTTTACTCTGTTGAGATAGATGGGTCTGCCTGTTCTTTTTTCGGGATAATCTCAAAAAACTGGTTCTGTATATCATCTAATAATGCTGTTAATAAAGCAACTTCCTCATATTGCTCATGTTCGTTTAGTACACGAATATAGTCTAGCAATAATTCAGTTACATCTTTCAAACCATTTTTACTAATTGGTTGTAATGTAACATTTGCCCCTTTTGCAATTCTTCTTTTTAAGGCCTGTTCTGTTAGGCCTAAGTTTGAATCATGACGCAAATAAACAACACCGCCAGTCATGCCAGCGCAAATCCATGGACCAGGGTCACCTAAAACAAGCGCTCGCCCATTTGTCATATATTCAAAAGCAAAACCTTTAATATTGGAGTATGCCCCTATATTTCCTTGCTCTTTTTCACGGAGTGGTTTTGTTATTCTACCTCCAATTATCATGTCTGCCCCAGAAAGGCGAATGCCAGCGCGAGCATCAGCGTTCCCTTGCACGTATAGTGCCCCTTTTTGTGCACCGTATCCAAATCCTTTTCCGACAGAACCGTTATAATATACTCCGTCTTTTCCTTTTGATTTCGTTATATAAATCCCACCACCAAAGGAAGTTTTACCAATGCCATCTTGTGCGCCGCCATTTACGTGTATAAATAAATTTTCACTATTGTAAGCGCCTAACCCATTTCCGGGAATAGAACCATTCGTATATTTTAATGTAAGTGGTTCAAGTTGAGTAGCTTCATATAGTTTACTGCGAACGCGATAACATGATTCTAGACCACCCATAACGCGTTGCTCTACACCAACGCCTACTAATTCTTTTGATTCAGCGGAATGAACTGTCTTAAATTGTTTTTCTGGTACGCCATCTGTTGTTGTAACAGATGGATGTTCTATTATTTGTAATAAATTACGTAAGTTTAATAAATTTTCGCCTCGAACTTGCTCTAATAAATCAGAATGCCCAACAATTGCTTGTAAATTTGTATACCCAAGCTGTCCTGTTAATCGTTTTAGTTCTACACCGAAAGAGGTGAATAAATTTAGCAGGCCAGTAACTGCGCTTTCTAATTCGCGTGGGACGAAGCGGCGTAACCCATGTTCTTTTGCTTGTGCTTCAGACTCAATTTGTGTCGCAATTCCGACATGGCAAGTATCTAGATGACACCCACGGCAAGTAGTACAACCGATTGCAATCATTGATAGTGTGCCAAATCCAATACGGTTTGCTCCGAGGAGCATGATTTTCAAGGCGTCATTTACACTTCGAATACCACCATCTGCCCAAATCTCTACTTTATGTCTCATGCTCGCTTCTAATAAAGCGTTGTGAGCGGCTTTAACACCAATTTCTACAGGAAGACCTACATGTTGCAAGGCGTGAATACGTGCAGCACCTGTTCCGCCATCGAATCCGCTAATGTTAATAAAATCAGCACCAGCTTTGGCGATACCGACAGCAATTGTTCCGATATTGGGAACGACAGGGACTTTCACGGCTACTTTGGCAAGTTGATTAGCTGTTTTAATTTCTGTAATCATTTGAGCTAAATCTTCAATTGAATAAATATCATGGTTATTAGAAGGTGAAATTAAATCTGAGCCAATTGTCGCATTACGTGCTTCAGCGATTTTGGCTGTTACTTTTGAACCAGGTAAATGCCCACCTTCCCCAGGCTTTGC
This sequence comes from Bacillus sp. GMs2/2, assembly GCF_050172095.1. Classification (NCBI taxonomy): domain Bacteria; kingdom Bacillati; phylum Bacillota; class Bacilli; order Caryophanales; family Bacillaceae; genus Bacillus; species Bacillus sp. GMs2/2. The sequence goes on along the minus strand of NZ_JBNLYE010000013.1, from coordinate 10,056 downwards.
GCCTTGACCGATTTTGATTTCAATTAAGTTCGATGAGTTTAGTAGTTCGGCATTTACTCCAAATCGCCCAGATGCCACTTGTTGTCCACGTGTATGTGGATATTTTCCAAGCATATCTTTAATTTCGCCGCCTTCACCGTTCAAGCTAATCATATTTAGCTGATCGGCCGCTTCTGCATATGCGCGAAAGGCAATTTCGTTTTGAGAACCAAATGACATAGAACTAATAATAAATGGGAAATCATGGTTTTTAATGCCGATAGATACTTCTTCAGTTGGAACGACATGTTTTGTTTGTTTCGTTTGAACAAGGTGTCTGATTGCGATGGGATTATTCTCTTCTAGTTCACTTAACTTGTCACGGTAATCATCATAAGAATTTCCTTTTGCAACATCGCCGATTGCTTTCCAAATTCGCGGGAATATATGAAATGATTTTCGCATTCTAATTTTAGGATTGTTATAATCATCCGCTCGCATTTTTGCATCTTCAACAAGTGATTCAAGTGAAAAAGCTAAATCATTTGAACCGAAGAAATTTGTAATCTGTAATATATTTGCGATTTCTTCATGTAACCCAATAGATGAATAGAGACGTCCGTAACCACGTAACTCATGAATTCCAATTGTTGAAATGACTTTTTCTAATCCTTTATTAAGTGCATTATACAGATTCGTAATTGGTGTTTTTGTTCCGTCATTTACAGTCGCGAATAATAAATATGGATTAATACCATCTGCTCCTAATCCATATAGCGTGACAATGTCATGTAAGGAGCGAAGGGCACCAGAACGTATAACGAGAGAACAATTGCGGCGTAATTTATTTTCACTTAATGCTTGATGTACTTTAGCAGTAACTAAATGTGGATCAATCCACAATCGCTCATTTAGATGGGCTTTTGCGTCATCTAATACTAGTAGGGAAGCACCATTGTTAACAGCAGCTATCGCTTCAGAACTAATGCGGCTTAATGCACATTGTAGAGTTTCTGACGAGCTGAATGTAGCAGAGATTGTGGCGATAGAGTTATGAGTTTTAAATAGCTCTATGAGTTGTTCGTACGTAATTGTGTGTAATTCCTCTGCAATAGGTTGTGCCACGCTGCCTTCTAAAATAATTGGTGAAAGCATTTCAACTACAAATGGCCGTTTTGCGCCGCTTAATAAACTTGGACGCTCTCCAAGTACAGTACGTGTAGAGAAGTGTTCAATTTCACGGTCACGGTCAATTGCAGGGTTTGTAACAACAGCTACACTTTCTTTAATGAAGTCAGCGATATTTCGTCTATCAGTATCAAGTGCGGCAAGTGGTGAGTCATGCCCAAGTGAGCGTATTGGCTCAACGCCTTTTGTTGCCATCTGTTCAAGGAGTTGAATATGTTCTCGGTCCCATCCGAAAGCGACGTATTGTTTCGTTTCAACTTGAACAGAATCACATAGCCCTTGGATTTTTTTCGTTTCAGGGATAGATAAATTTAAATGGTAATTGGTAGTATCAATTCGCTTTTTAAAACGGTTATATACTTGGATTTGATATTTGTCATATTCATAAAGAACAAGTTCATCTTGTTCATTCCATTTTAATCCGACTTTTTCTCCAGGAGCGAGTGGTTTTGGTTCTGCTACATATTTAGTTGGTGATACAACTCCAGGTTCAGAAGAGAAAATATAAGAGCTCTCTGTCTCTACTTTCCATACTGGGCGTAATCCAAGGGAATCAACGCTGAAAACAGCTTCATCTTTAAAACGGGAAATGATGCCAGCTGGTCCTTGGGCAAAATGTCCCCACGCTTCACGTATATACGTATATAAATCTTGTAAAGGTGTTTCATAAAGTTTAATTTCATTAATAATTGGTGGGAATAGAATTTCCATTGCTTCAAATAAGCTGTAGTTGTATTGAACAAGTAGGGTTTCTAAGGTGCGGTTTAAATCTTGAGAGTCACTGCCTCCTGCAGTAAGTGGTACATCAATCATTTCAGCTTGATCGCGTAATTTCGCAATTGTGTTAATTTCACCATTATGTCCGAGAATGCTAAATGGTTGTACACGAAAAAAATTAGATAATGTATTAGTAGAGTAGCGGTTATGTCCTAATGTCATAGTTGAAGCGATAAGCGGATGTTGTAAATCATTATAGTAGGCAACAAGCGTATCACCAGCACCTAGAACTTTATATACAACATGATTACGACTTAATGAAGCAACATGAATTGCTTCGTTTTCCTCTATTTTTATTGTGACAGAAAATAATGTTTGCTCAATATTTGTAATTTCGTTTTCTGCGATAAGGGCAACTTGCCAAAACAAAGGTTCTTCTTGTTTACCAAGTGGACCGAGTGCATCTGAGTTTGTTACATCATCACTTTCGAAAATGATAGTAAAGTTTTTGTTGTTTAATTGCGTACGAATATAATCTTTTAAGGCAGTAATGTCTTCTTTTTTATTTAGAAAAAAATGTCCAACGATAAAGTGGGGATGATCCACAATCGTTGGATTATATCCGCTACTTTTTAGTTTTTCATTCCAAAGCGTTTTTGGTATATCAATGTGAATGCCGATGCCATCGCCCTCACCATTAATGAAACCAGCTCTATGATTCATTTTGACGAGTGATTGTATGCAAAGGTCAATGTTTTCTTTTGTAGCAATTTTTCGTTTCTCCATAACGGAAACGATTCCACACGCATCATGTTCTGCATTTCTATAATCTCGAAATAAAGACGGTGTCCATGTATTTTTTTTATTGAGCATCCGTCAATCCCCCCTCTTGTAAAAGTTAGAATAATCTTACTATTTAAGGTGCGAATCACCTTGTACACAGAGATAGTAATGCTGTAAAAGAATATAAAACAGATAATTATGAATAATTATACTATTAATACGGAATTTATGAAATAGAAAAAAGGAAAAAAGAAAGGTGAGCTTTCTTTTTTCCTTTTAATGACTGGACTATTTATTGTCTGCTAGGGCAGCAAATGCTCTGCCGACAGCTTCGATTGTATATTCAATATCTTCTTTTGTATGTTCTGTAGTTAAGAACCATGCCTCGTATTTAGAAGGTGCTAAGTTAACTCCTTCTTGAAGCATAAGCTTGAAGAATTTACCGAACATTTCACCGTCTGTATCTTGTGCGGCATCGTAATCTTCAATTGTATTTGTTGTGAAGTATACAGTTAAAGCACCTTTTAGACGGTTTAATGTAATATCGATATTATGTTTCGCTGCTTGCTCTAAAATTCCTTTTTCAAGCATTGCACCAAGTTCATCTAATCTCTCATAAAGCCCTTCTTGTTGAAGCACTTCTAGACAAGCGATACCTGATGCCATAGAAGCAGGGTTTCCTGCCATTGTACCAGCTTGGTATGCAGGTCCAAGCGGAGCAACTTGTTCCATAATTTCTTTCTTACCACCGTAAGCACCGATTGGTAAGCCGCCGCCAATAACTTTACCAAGCGCTGTTAAGTCAGGTGTCACACCAAGTAAGTCTTGAGCACCACCGTACATAAAGCGGAAAGCAGTAATAACTTCATCATAAATTACTAGTGCGCCAGCTTCGTGAACAAGTTCATTCACTTTTTCAAGGAATCCTGGTTTAGGCTCTACAATACCGAAGTTTCCAACGATCGGTTCTACAAGGATAGCTGCTACTTCATGACCCCATTTATCTAAAGCCTCTTTTAAAGTTTCTACATTATTAAATGGAACGGTAATAACTTCTTGTGCAATACTTTGTGGTACGCCAGCTGAGTCAGGAGTTCCTAAAGTAGAAGGACCAGATCCAGCTGCCACAAGTACTAAATCAGAATGACCGTGGTAACAACCAGCGAATTTCATAATTTTTGTGCGACCTGTATAAGCACGAGCAACACGAATTGTTGTCATCACTGCTTCTGTACCAGAGTTTACGAAACGGACTTTATCTAATGCAGGCATTGATTCTTTTAACATTTTTGCGAATTTTACCTCTAGCGCTGTTGGTGTTCCATAAAGTACCCCATTTTCAGCAGCTGTTGTAATTGCTTTTGTTATATGCGGATGAGCATGTCCAGTAATAATAGGACCGTATGCTGCTAAATAATCGATATATTTATTTCCGTCTACATCCCAGAAATAAGCGCCTTTCCCACGTTCCATAGCAACAGGAGCGCCGCCGCCAACTGCTTTAAAAGAACGAGAAGGACTATTAACACCGCCAACGATATGCTCTAAAGCTTCTTTATGTAATGCTTCTGACTTTGTGAATTTCACTACAATTCATCTCCTTACAAAAATCTATGTATTATTCTAACATGTTTTTTGAAAAGACGTATTGTTTGTGATAGCGAAGGCAGTTGGGTAAACTATTCGTTGTGACATTTAGGAGGGGGGTCCGATTATGAAATCGGTAATTGAGGTACAAGGGTTACGTAAAGAGTTTACAGCCTATTCAAGTCGTCCGGGCTTAAAGGGTGCATTTCGCGATTTATTAAATCGTAATTATAAAATAGTACCAGCAGTAAATGATGTATCTTTTACTGTAAAGCAAGGTGAAATGGTTGGTTATATCGGTGAGAACGGTGCTGGTAAATCAACAACAATTAAAATGCTTACGGGGATTTTAACTCCGACATCAGGGCAAATCACAGTAAATGGAATGAACCCACATAAACAAAGAGAAGAATTTGTAAGAACAATTGGTGTTGTTTTTGGACAGCGTTCGCAACTTTGGTGGGATATTGCAGTACAAGAATCGTTTCGTTTATTAAAGAAAGTGTACGGTGTATCAGACGCTCAGTATAAGGAGCATATGGAGCACGTAATTGAAACGTTAGATATAGGGCCTTTATTAGATAAACCAGTTCGAAAATTATCTCTTGGTCAAAGGATGCGTTGTGAATTAGCGGCAGCCTTAATTCATAATCCACCGTTATTATTTTTAGATGAGCCAACAATTGGGTTAGATGTACTTGTGAAATTGAAAATACGTGAATTTTTAAAAGAAATGAATGAACGTTATAAAACAACAATTTTATTAACAACACACGATATTACTGATATTGAAGCTTTATGTGAGCGCGTTATCATGCTGGATGAAGGGAATATTATGTATGACGGTTCTTTAAGTAATCTTCGTACGCAGTGGGGAGCAGAGAAGGAAATTCACTTTCAGTTTGTTGCACCAGTTTCCTATCAGGCTTTATCAATGGTTATGCCAGATAATCATGTCGTTTGGTCGAAAGCGAAAGAGGAAAATGCATGGGTTGCAAAAATTCCGAATGAAGAAGTTATTATTTCAATGCTTATTTCTAAAGTAGTACAAGCATTTCAAATTAAAGATTTAAAAATTAACGAAGTGTCTACAGAGGAAATTATTCGTAACATTTATGAAGAAGGTATTACGCATGGGTAAGTATATTGAAATGATTCGAATTCGCTTTTTAATGATGCTTGCGTATCGTACAAATTACTATAGCGGGATTTTAATTTATACGATTAATATCGGTGCTTACTATTTTTTATGGCAAGCAATTTATAGCGGAAAAGAGAATATTGAAAGTTTATCTATTTCGCAAATGACCACGTATATCGCAATCGCGTGGATGGCACGTGCCTTCTATTTTAATAATATAGATAGGGAAATTGCGATGGAGATTCAAGAAGGACGTGTGGCTGTAGAATTAATTCGTCCGTATAACTATTTGGGAATGAAAGTTATGCAAGGTCTTGGCGAGGGAATATTCCGTTTTGCCTTCTTTTCCATTCCAGGCATGGTTATCGTTACGTTATTATTTTCGTTGCAAATTACAACGAATTTTCAAACTTGGTTATATTTCTTCTTATCTTTAATATTTAGCTTTATTATTAATACACAAATTAATTTAATGACGGGAATGCTTACGTTTTTCCTATTTAATAATAGTGGAATTATGTATGCAAAACGCGTTGTTATTGATTTATTTTCAGGTCTATTATTACCAATTAGTTTTTATCCGTTATGGGCCCAAAAAGCAATGATGTTTTTACCGTTTCAGGCTATTAGTTATATTCCAAGTATGATTTTTTCTGAAGGTATACAGGGGAGTAAGTTGTATGAGGCTTTAGTATTTCAAGTGATTTGGGCGATTGTACTTATTATTCCAATTGTACTCATGTGGAGAACGGCGAGAAAACGTCTAATTGTACAAGGGGGATGATGAGATGCTATATATAAACTTATTTTTACAATATGCAAGTCAATATATAAAAACGAAATTGGAGTATCGAGGCGATTTTATCGTTGGTTTACTTTCTGATTTATCGCTTCAAGCAGTTAATTTAATATTTATTCTCGTTGTATTTGGGCATACACAAGCATTGAAGGGATGGAGTCGAGAAGAGGTAATCTTTATTTATGGTTTCTTTTTAGTACCATTTGCCATCTTTTCAGCTTTCTTTAATATATGGGATTTTAATGATCGATACATTATTAAAGGGGAGATGGATCGTGTATTAACGCGACCGATCCATAGCCTATTTCAAATTATATTAGAAAGAATGGAACTTGAATCTTTAATTGGAGCTATTACAGGGATTGTTGTAATGGGATATGCAGCTGTGGAGTTACAATTATCTTTTTACTGGTATGATTTCTTCTTATTTATATTGATGGTAGGAGGAGGAGCACTTGTATATGGAGGGATATTTGTTACGTTGGCGAGCCTTGGTTTTTGGTCGGATGCGAAAAGTTCAATTATGCCTCTTATGTATAACATAGGTAATTACGGGCGCTATCCTGTTAATATTTATAATCGTGTAATTCGTTTCATTTTAACGTTCGTTTTACCGTTTGCGTTTGTTGGAGTATATCCAGCAGCATACTTTTTAAGAAAAACAGAATGGAATAGTTATGCATTTGCGACGCCAATTGTTGGTATTATCTGTTTTACGATTGCAATCACCCTCTGGAACCAAGGGGTAAAAAGGTATCGTGGCGCGGGTAATTAATTATAGAAGCTTGTTCGTTTCTAAGGGATAAATCAGTTCTCCACCTCATACATATAAAATGAGGTGGAGGACATGTTATGGGGATTTATTCTATTAATTGCAGCAATCGCTATTTTGAAAAGTGTCCAATTATTATGGAGTTCCTATTCGGATTCAACGCGTTTTTTTTCGCTCTATAATTTGGCCACATTATTTTTAATCTATACAACAGTACTAATCGCATTTGGATTAAGTTACGTTGTATTAGAGGAAATGGGTTTCGCAGTTTTGAAAGAGGACGGAGAAAGTTTGAACGCTCATTCTTTTCAACTCGTCGAAGTTTGTTTATATTTTAGCGCAGTTACTTTATTGTCTGTTGGATATGGTGACATATCTCCGATTGGAATTGGGCGATGGATTGCAATCGCAGAAGCGCTAATTGGATATACACTCCCTTTTGCTTTTGTGATGAGGTCTGTAATAGACAATGAAAAATAAGGAAGCATTTGTTATAGTAAAGGAAAAGAGTAGGAGTGATAACTATGATTACAGTAGGAGAAATGGCACCAGAATTCACATTAGAGGGAAGTAACGGAGAAGAAGTTCGCCTAGCTGATTTCCGCGGTAAAAATGTAGTTCTCTATTTTTATCCGAAAGATATGACGCCAGGATGTACAACTGAAGCATGCGATTTTCGTGATGCGTATGGAGTATTTCAAGAGAAGGATACGGTTATTCTTGGAGTAAGTCCTGATTCAGCGAATAGACATTTGAAATTCATTGAGAAACATGAATTGCCATTTACACTTTTAGTAGATGAAGATCATAAAGTAGCAGAGTTATACGATGTTTGGAAGTTAAAAAAGAACTTTGGGAAAGAGTATATGGGAATCGAGCGTTCTACATTCCTTATTAATAAAGACGGTGAACTTGTAAAAGAGTGGCGTAAAGTGAAAGTGAAAGGACATATTGAGGATGTTCTTTCTTATATAAAATAAATCTACATTGGAGATAAAATATGCAGAAACAAGGCAAGTGTCTATACATATTTTACTCCCTTACATAAAGTGGAAGTGTAGGGCATACCTCCTCAGATGATAGTATTCCAAGTGCGATTATGTCGCACTTTTTTCTATGGAATATATGAAGAAAAAAGGGAAAGATACATAAAAACAAGTCCTGAATATAAAAATAAACTACATACTTATAGTAGAAATATTGACGATTTATAAGAAAAGGAGTACACTCTTTATAAGAATTATAAAATAATAATCCGTATAGAATCGGGGTGCATGACGGTGGTCAAAGAAGAATTAAAAGAAGCGCTAGAAATGCTGAAAAATACGGGTGTACGCATTACTCCACAGCGTCATGCTATTTTAGAGTACCTTGTGGAATCAATGACGCACCCAACAGCGGATGATATTTATAAAGCATTAGAAGGTAAGTTTCCAAATATGAGTGTTGCAACTGTCTATAATAACTTACGTGTGTTTAAAGAGGTTGGACTTGTAAAGGAATTAACTTATGGAGACGCTTCAAGTAGATTTGATTATGTTACAAGTCAACATTATCATGTGATTTGCGAAAAATGTGGTAAGATTGTTGATTTTCCTTATGGAGGCTTGGAAAAGCTGGAAGAGGAAGCTGCGAAAACGACAGGCTTCGTTATCAATAGTCATCGCTTAGAAATTTATGGCGTTTGTCCAGAGTGTCATAAGGCGTAATATATAATAAAGAAAGAGGCTGACGGCTATACGTCAGCCTCTTTCTTTATTATATAAGGATTAGAGTGAGGCTAATCGGGATTTACAGTGCTAAGTTAGTAAGAAGGGTTAGATAAAAGTTTGTCGAATTTACTTTGTATTGGTGGAAATGAATTCTGGGAGGGGACATTTTGAAGAAATATGAGATTAAAAATAACATTCCAACATTGGAAGAATATAAATATTTATGTGATTCTGTGGGATGGACTAACTATATGAACTTTGAGGTGGCGGAAATATCACTTCAAAATTCGATTTACTGTATAACAGTCAAGGATAATAATCAAATCATCGGCATGGGGAGAATTGTTGGTGATGGGGCTATCTATTTCTATATTCAAGATATAGTGGTTCATCCAGAGTATCAAAAGAATGGTATTGGAAAGAAAATAATGATTACTTTAGTAGAATACTTAAATCAGAATGCTCCAGATAAAGCATTCATTGGTTTGTTTGCGTCGCAAGGTAAAACATCATTCTACGAAAAATATGATTTTAAAGATTATTCGCCTAATATGACAGGGATGTTTACTGTTATTTCGAAAAAATAGGTGTAATAAATTTAATAAAACAATTAAAAAGTTGATTTTTAAGAAATCAACTTTTTAATGAGTTGAAACGTTTGTAGTGTTGCAAATTCGTATTTCCCTTGATACTTATGATTTATAACTCTTCTTATTATACTTTTCATCAAATTCTTTTCCTTCTAGATCTCGATCTAGTGTTAAAGGTTGATTGCAGTGCATACATGCATCGACACGGCCGAGCATTTTTGTTGGCTTATCACAGCTTGGGCAAATAATTTGGATAGTCTTAGTAGATAACATACCAATCCAAAAGTAAACGACAGTGCTAGCGATAACAGCTAAAAAGCCAACCATCATAAACGTTGTCATAATAATAATGTTTTCGCGGAAAAAGACACCTAAGTATGCAATGAAGAGGCCGATAAATACTAAACTTAATGCAAAGGTCCGGATTTTATTGATTTTGTTTGAATACTTAATGCTCATTCTCACCACGCTCCTATACTAATAATATAACATAAAATTTAGAATTTTCACTCTCGTGTAAATTGATAAAGGGATAAGATATGAAATGAATAGGAGGGGGACCATGAAGAATGAATGGACGCTATAATGATTTTTACAGCGGTTTTTAAGTTTTTAACGGGATGTGAAATTTTTTTATAAAAAGTATTGACCATGTATATACTGCATGATATATTAATAACCGTCGCTGATGCGGAAATGCAGAAAACGACAAAAAAGAAATTGAAAAACTTAGTTGACATTGAAAAATGAAGATGTTAACATAAGGAAGTCGCGAATGAGCGACTAAG
>NZ_JBNLYE010000012.1:0-47188 GCF_050172095.1 Bacillus sp. GMs2/2 | reverse complement strand
GTCACTAATCTATTACATTAATAATCTCCTAAAAATCATATTCCCCTCATTTTCTTCAAATGATATGATGAACAAGGGTATATCCCCACCACTCTTATAGCGGTGGGGATTTTAATGTCAATATGCAACATACTACACAATAGAAGGTGATTTTTATGAGAAAATACGCAGCAATTGCTTTATGTACGTCTGCCATTCTAGCAGGCTGTAATACTAACAATGTAAGTCCAGAACCTAAAAAAGAGAAAACGGCTCAAGGGATTAAGAAACAAGAAGAGACTGTGCAAGAACAAGGTAAAATCTCATATAATTCAGTTACACACGAATCTACAAACACAAGTATTCATATTACAGACATAAAAGATTCTTTAAATGAAGTACAATATAAAATTTGGCGCACAGCTGATGGCAAGGAAAGTTCTAAATCTTTTTCTTCTAAAGAAAAAGAGAAACAATTCACACTTCTTTTTGATATAAAGGAATTTGAAGGAAAACGCGGTGAGTTCCAAATTGAAGCAACAGGACTGAAAGAAGATGGGAAAACAATCCCGCTTACGAAATCTACTATTACTTTCGAACAAAAGGTTCCTGTTCTTATGTATCACGCAATTGATGATTATCATGGTCAAGGCATTAAAGACTTATTCGTATCACCAGCTAACTTTGAAGCACAAATGAAACATTTAAAGGACAATGGTTATACGCTTTTAACGTTTGAACGCTGGGGCGATATAAATAAAGTAAATAAACCGATTTTCGTTACATTTGATGACGGTATGAAAAATAATATGAATGCATTTCGCATTTTACAAAAGCTAAAAGATGATACTTTTAAACCGGCAGCAACAGAATATATGATTGTTGATAACGTTGATGTAGAAGGAGCATTGTCTACTTCTGAAATAAAAGAAATGGTTGATTCCGGCATTTTCTCGGTGCAATCTCATACTGCAACACATGCAGACTTACCGAAAATTACAAACTATGAGGAAGAGTTAAAAGGTTCAAAAGAAAAGCTAGAAAAAATAACAGGTAAGCCTGTTATCGCGATTGCTTATCCATTCGGTCATGTAGATGATAAGGTTGTTACAGAAACGAAGAAGTATTATCAATTTGCGTCGACGACAAAGCCTGGGCAATTCATTACGAAGGGTGAACCTGATGAATTGTTAAAGATGAAGCGCGTTCGTATACACCATACAACGACTGTAGAGCAGTTTGCTTCTTCAATTAAGTAAATATAAGGGCTCAATACATTTTGAGCTCTCTTTTTACTTTATATTTATATATATTTTTAGAATTTTCTTGTATTATATATAGTAAGAAATCTTTCAAATTAAAGGAGATTATACATATGTCATTTGAACAAACGTTAGAGAAATATGCTGCTCTTGCAGTTAATGTTGGTGTTAATATTCAACCTGGACAAACTTTATCAATTAGTGCACCTCTTGAAGCTGTACAATTTGTACGCCTCGTTACAGAAAAAGCATATAAATCTGGTGCAAAACACGTATATGTAGATTGGAATGATGAGACGTTAACACGCTTAAAATTCGATCTAGCTCCTGAAGAAGCTTTCGCTGAATTTCCATCTTGGAAAGCACATGCTCGTGAAGAATTAGCAAAAGAAGGCGCTGCATTTATGTCTATCTATGCAGAAAACCCTGATTTATTAAAAGGTGTAGAAGCATCGCGTATTGCAACAGCTCATAAAGTAGCTGGAGAAGCGATGAAAGTATACCGTGATTACGTACAAGCCGATAAAGTAAGTTGGTGTGTCATTTCTGTTCCTACGAAAGAATGGGCTGCGAAAGTATTCCCTGACGTAGCGCCAGAAGAACAAGAAGCAAAGTTATGGGATGCTATTTTCAAAGCTACTCGTGCTGATTTAGAAAATCCTGTAGAAGCATGGAAAGAACATGATGAAACATTACATACAAAAGTGGATTACTTAAACGAAAAGCATTATAAAGCTCTTCACTATACAGGTCCTGGAACAGATTTAACAATCGAACTTCCAGAAAAACATGTATGGGCTGGTGCTGGTAGCTTAAATGAAAAGAACGTACCATTTATGGCTAATATTCCAACTGAAGAAGTATTTACAATGCCACTTAAAACAGGTGTAAACGGCCAAGTTTCTAGTACAAAACCGTTAGTATTTGCAGGTAATATTATCGATAATTTCACGTTAACATTTGAAAACGGGCGTATCGTAGACTATAAAGCTGAAGCTGGTGAAGAAGCTTTAAAACATTTAGTAGAAACAGATGAAGGTTCTCACTTCTTAGGAGAAGTAGCTTTAGTGCCTCATGACTCACCAATTTCAAACACAAATGTTTTATTCTACAATACACTATTTGACGAAAATGCATCTTGCCACCTTGCAATCGGAAATGCTTATGCATTTAACTTAGTTGGCGGAAAAACAATGTCTAAAGAAGAACTTGCTGAAAACGGCGCAAACGCTAGTATCACACACAACGACTTCATGATTGGATCAGCTGAGCTTGATATTGACGGTATTACTGCTGATGGCAGACATGAGCCTATCTTCCGTAAAGGTAACTGGGCGTTTTAAATTTATTACCATAAAGAAACACATTGGATAATCCAATGTGTTTCTTTATTTATTTGGTTTCAATTCAAATTTTATCGTTCTATTTTCATGCGTAAACTCCGGTCTATACGTAGCGATATACGTATTTTCTTTCGCTACGTCAAATAGCATGATATCTTGAATTTTTTCATCTGGTGCTAACTTTTTACTAATAAAGCTATCAGGGTTATTATATTCTTTAAATCTTGTACCTTTCTTATCGGTAATCTCAAATTCATAAAATGCAAAAGGTATTTCCTTTTTACTATTATTTTCTACTTTGAAAATAATCCCCAAAATCTCCTCTTTCTTTTTATTCTCACCATAATCCGGATATCCTAATTTAACTGAATCGATAGTTACTTGCAAACCATCTACGTCTACTGTCTCCCCTATTTTATACACTTTATCTTGAACATCTTCTTGTTTACTTTCATTACTATCTTTAGTCTCAGTGCAAGCACTTAAACTAAAAGCTATGCCAAAAATTAAAACAATTTGACTTACCTTTTTTAACATACTCTTTCCTCCACATAAGACAATATTTCATATGTATCATAACAAAACGCTTTACTCTTTCTTGTCATATTTTGTCGTATTAATTGCTAACTGCACAAATAGAAAAAAGCTATCTTCTACAAAAGATAGCTTTCATGATGCCGATGAAACCTTAAGCCCAATGACACCCAAAACAATAAAAAGAATACAAAATGCTTGAAATAAACTAATATGCTCTTTAAAAAAGTAAACACTAATGATTGTAATAAGTAATGTTCCAACGCCAGACCAAATAGCATAAGCAATGCTTAAATGAATCTTTTTAACGACGATAGCAAATACGCTAAAACAAATACCATAGAATACGAAAATTAGTACACTCGGAACGAGCTTTGTTAAACCATTTGATAGTTTCATCGCAATTGTTCCAGCTACTTCAAAAATAATTGTAACAAGTAATAATAGCCAATATACCATACTAAAATCTCCTTCTCTGTTACCTTATAGAGATTCTAGTATACTACTTATAGTCCCAATGAAATATATTTAATTTCTAAATATTCCTCGATGCCGAAATGGCCTCCTTCACGACCGATACCACTTTCTTTAAATCCACCAAATGGTGCTTGTGCAACTGATGGAAGACCGTCGTTTAGACCGATAATACCGTACTCTAACGCTTCACTAATTTGGAATGCTTGGCTAATGTCTTTCGTGAAAATATACGCAGCTAAACCGTATGGTGTATTATTTGCACGTTCGATTACTTCATCAACTGTTTTAAATTTCGCAACTGGTGCCACTGGCCCAAATGTTTCTTCATTCATACAAAGCATCGTATCATTTGCCAATCCAATTACAGTCGGTTGAATGAAATGTCCCTCTAACTCTGCGACCTTTTGACCACCATATAAAACTGTTCCACCTTTTTGAATAGCATCTTCAATATGTTCTTGTACTTTTGAAACTGCATTCTCATCAATAAGTGGTCCGACAGTCGTTCCGTCACCGAAACCGTCTCCTACTTTCAACTGCCCTACTGCCTTTTGGAACTTCTCTACAAATACTTCGTATACTTCTTCTTGAACGAATACTCGGTTTGTACATATACACGTTTGTCCTGCGTTACGGAATTTCGAACCAATCACCGCTTCTACCGCTTTATCTAAATCTGCATCATTCATTACGATAAACGGAGCGTGACCACCTAACTCAAGTGAAACTTTTTTCATCGTTTGCGCAGCACTAGCCATTAACTCTTTCCCGATTTCCGTTGACCCTGTAAAGGACACTTTTCGAACACGACTATCTTCCATCCACGTATCAGCAATTGCTTTTGCACTACCTGTTACGATATTGATTACGCCCTTTGGAATATCTGCTTCATGAGCTAATTCAGCTAATTTCAATGCAGTTAATGGCGTTTGACTCGCCGGTTTCACAACGGCTGTACAGCCTGCTGCAAGCGCTGGGGCTACCTTTCTCGTAATCATCGCTGCCGGGAAGTTCCAAGGTGTAATAGCTGCCATAACGCCAACTGGTTGCTTCATAACTAAAATGCGCTTATTCGGATGAGAAGCAGGAATCATTTCACCATATACACGTTTCCCCTCTTCTGCATACCATTCAACAAAACTATTTGCATAATTTACTTCACCAAGCGCTTCTGCAAACGGCTTTCCTTGTTCCTTCGTCATAATCGCTGCGATCTCTTCTTTATTTTTATCAATAAGCATGAACCACTTTTTTAACTTCGTGGCACGATCTGCTGCCGTTAACTTAGACCACGTTTTAAAAGCTTCATGTGCAGCATCAACAGCTTGCTTTGCCTCTGTTACTTCGCCTTTTGGTACAGTTGCAAATATTTCCTTCGTCGCAGGATTATTTACTTCAATTTGTTCTTGTAGTGTAATCCACTCACCATTTATATACATCGCCTTTTTATCTATACTTACAAAAGTCGCCTTTTTATCCAATGTTTTCTTCCTCCTCTATGAACTTCTTAATTTTCCTAGTAGCAGCAGATTGACTAATTTGCAAAAACTCAGCTACTTTATAACTTGATCCATACGTTTTATACGCTTTAAGAATAATATTTCTCTCTACCTCTTCCAGCATTTTATAAAGGCTTTGCCCCGATTGTTCAACTGCAGCCTCTTGCATAGAGAGTGGCAAATCCTCTACCGTTACAACATCATCGACAGTAATAACAATTCTCTCAATTACATTCTCTATTTCTCTATTGTTTCCTTCCCACGGATATCCAACAAACATTTGTAACGTACTCGGCGCTAGTTTCACATCACGTCCGTACTTTTTATTAAATTGCTGCAAGTAATGATAAATAAGCGGCAAAATATCTTCTGTTCTTTCCCTAAGCGGGGGAATTGCAATTGGAATGACATTCAAACGATAGTATAAATCTTTCCGAAATGTTCCTTGTTTCACCATCTCGCTTAAATCTCTATTTGTTGCCGCCACAATTCGGACATCCACTTTTTTTAATTCTCTTCCGCCTATAGGGCGAAATGTTTTTTCTTGCAATACTTGCAAAAGCTTCGCTTGAATTTCAAGCGGCATTTCACCGATTTCATCTAAAAAAAGAGTTCCTTTATGCGCGGATTCTAATAGTCCCTTTTTCCCTTCACGATTCGCACCTGTAAAAGATCCACCTGAATATCCAAAAAGCTCTGATTCAATTAAATTAGTTGGCAATGCCGCACAATTAATTTCATAGAAACTTTCATTCTTACGGTGACTCACTTCATGTAAATGGCGTACTAATCGACTTTTCCCAACTCCAGTCTCGCCTAAAACGAGAACAGTACTATCCACTACAGATACTTTTTTGATTGTATCGACTATTTTTTGCATAGCTAGACTTTTAAAAATAAGTCCTTCATGCTCATATGTTTCTCTTAATTCTTTTTTATATGTTTTTAGCTGATTATCCATTTCCTCTACCTTTTGACGTAATTGATAGAGTTCAGTAAGGTCCCGAGAATAACTAATCACTCTTCTTAAATTTCCCTCATCATCAAAAACAGGCCTTGTACGAACGTGTAAATACTCTCCTGATTTTGTAGTTTGAACGAGTTCAATTGGCCTCTTTTTTTCAATCACTTCTAATGTCGCTGATGGATAAAAGATTCCATCCTTTTGTAGTTCTTTTACATGCTTACCAACTAACTCTTCGGCAGCTAGTTGGTAGTGCCTTTCACATGTACTATTTACACGCACAACGATCCCTTGCTCATCTGTAACAAAAATTTCGTCAAACGCATATTCAAATACATCTTTTAAATCCATTAACACTCGTTCCTTTTCTGCAACCATCCTAGCCACCCCTAACTTCAAATCCATCGATCCACTTCACTACCTTTATTATAAAGTGAATTTTCTGCATTTAATATAGAGTCAGCTAGAATGTTTGCTATTTATACTTCAGTTTTTAAACGCGAGCGATGTTTGTTTGTTCATAACAAGCTTGCAACGATTCTTCAATTATTGTTAATCCTTCTTCAAGTTGCTCATCTGTAATAACTAAAGGCATTAACACACGGATAACATTTCCATATGTTCCTGCTGATAATAACAGTAACCCACGCTTATTTGCTTCTGTACATAGATTAGCTGTTAACGCTTTGTCAGGTGCTTTCGTCTTACGATCTTGAACGACCTCAAATGCACACATTGCTCCTAACCCACGCACATCACCGATGCAATGATATTTATTTTTCATCTCTTCGAATCGGTTCATTACGACTTTTCCTAATTCTATCGCTCTATCATTTAATTTCTCATTTTCTATTACATCGAGAACAGCTAATGCAGCCGCACATCCTAATGGACTTCCTGCATACGTTCCACCAAGTTCACCTGGTGCAGACTCATTCATAATTTCTTTACGTCCAATGACACCACTTATCGGTACACCAGCACCTAATGATTTAGACACTGTAATTAAATCTGGAACGACATCATAGTGATCAATTGCAAAATATTTTCCTGTACGACTAAAGCCTGTTTGTATTTCATCCGCTACAAATAAGATGCCGTTCTCTGAACAAATGCGGCGTACTTCTTGAACAAATTTCTTACTTGGGACGATAAATCCACCTTCCCCTTGAACAGGTTCCATTACAACAGCTGCAATTGTTTCTGGTGCTACTTCCGATATGAAGAAGTTCGTAAACTCTTCAATAATAAAATCATCATACTGCTCTTCCGTTAATCCCTCTGGGCGACGGTATTCGTATGGAAATGGCGCTTTATATACTTCTGGAGCAAAGGGACCAAACCCAAATTTATATGGCTTCACTTTACTTGTCATCGTCATTGTCATTAATGTACGCCCGTGGAAACCTTTAGAAAATGCGATAATACCAGGTCTCTTCGTATATTTACGAGCGATCTTCACCGCGTTCTCAACTGCTTCTGCACCACTATTTAAAAAGAGGACTTGCTTATCGAAACTTCCCGGTGCCAATGCCGCAAGCTTTTCCGCTAATTCAATATATGGCTCATACATCATGACATTAAATCCAGTATGAATGTATTGATCGACTTGTTTATGGAGCGCTTCTTTAACCGTTGGATGACAATGCCCTACGTTAATTGTCCCAATTGCTCCTGCAAAATCAATGTACTGATTACCATCAACATCTGTTACAAGAGCACCATTTGCAGATTGTACAAACGTTGGGATGCCGTTACTTACTCCTTTTGGTACTATATTTTGACGGCGTTCTAATAAAGATGCCGCTTTCGGTCCTGGAATTTGTTCATTTATTTTAGCAAATTTTTTTGTGTTCATTGCGTACCCCATCCTTTTCTTTACATTGTTTTCTCTTTTTATTGCAAAATGTATGCCAACTTTCTTTTCTAGCATTTATCCTATATTCTTTGTATCCAGGCATAAAAAATAAGTCTATAAAGACTCATTAAGAGTCTTTATAGACTTATTTTCCTTACACATTAGACTTTTCTTTCTCCCAGAAAAACTCACCCGATTGAGAAATAAACTCTTCAACAGAATCTAACACTAAATCAGCAAGTGGTTCTAATGTTGGACGGTCTCCCGTACCAGATAGCACCCCAATTGCATAGCAATCGCCATTTTGGGCTAAATGTAAATCAGTTGGCGTATCTCCAACAACCGCAACCTCACATGATGCTAAATTAAATTTTTCACAAAACACTTCTATAATCTTTTTATCTGGTTTTTGCGCAGGGAATGTATCCGAGGCTATAATATAATCAAAAAAGTTCTCCAACTTATATTGTTTTAAAAATAATTCTGTTGGTGCAAAATCATCCGCCGTGACAACCCCTAATATAAATCCTTTATCTTTTAATGCCTGTAACACTTTCGGTAAATCTGCTGTCATTTTCATATGCGAACGATGCTCATACATAAGGGAAAATAACTTCTCACTTACCCACTGATGCATCTCTTCTTCTCTAGCAGACTCAATATAATTACAAAGCCCCTTCGCTACATCAAGGCTTGTTCCAGCAGCTATTGCACTCCTTGGATTAACAAATGCCCCCTCTACACCAATCTCTTCTAATAAGGTCTGCCGCATTGTACTTGGTAAATGATATAAACTTATACATTCAGCTACAAGTTCTTCAGCTACTTTTATCCATATTGAATGAAAATCCATTAATGTCCCATCTTTATCAAATAATATTGCTTTTACCTTCTCCATAGCACCGATACGATAAACTTAACTAAATCTATACAATTCAATCAAATTCACACAAGTTAGTGCTTCATCGTGTTCTCGCAGCCCCAAAGGGACGAGGGGTATAACACTCCACACGAGGCAGTATCGTTACCTCCTATTATCAAGCTTTTATTTTACCCATCTTGATAAATTTATCGAAGCATTTAAATCTCTATCGTGATGGCTATTACATGAAGCACAACGCCACTCACGTATTTTTAAACTCCACTGTCCTTCTGGTTGAACTGAATGGTCGTATTTCATGCCGCAACATGAACAAATCTTGCTTGAGGCGAACCATTTATCAGCTTTTACATACGCAATGCCATACTTCTCGCACTTGTATGACAAACATTGAAAGAAGAAGTTTAATTTTTGAAATGAAAATGCTTTCGATAGTTTTTTGTTTTTTAACAGGTTTGAAATAGATAAGTCTTCCACAACAATTCTCATTGGTTTGGTTTTCACCAATTTAGCTGTTGCTTGATGGATATGGTTATTTCGGATATTCGTAATTTTCCTAGATAACCGCAGGTGCTCAGCTTTCGCTTTTTCATATCCGGCAGATTGAATTTTTACACCTTTTTTAAATCTCCTAGACATATCTCTTTGTGCTGACTTTTTCCTTTTCAAAAGTTTTTTAACCTTAGCATCTTTGTTTATATTTCGTTCTTTCGTACCATTAGAAGCTACAAACAGCTCTTTTAAACCAACATCCACACCAATCGACTCATTGGTTAGTTCTTGTGATTCAAAGTCTTCTTGGAACCCTACACTAATCCACCAGTGACGACCATCAAAGGTAACTCTTGGATTGGATGGCTTTTTGTTTCTTGGTAGTTGTTGGCTTGTTTTCACTTCTCCAATAGACTGAATATCAACTACTTTCTTTCCTATAATCAGTCTTTCATAATTGGCATAAAACCCTTGAATTAAATCTTTTTTGGATTTATAAGAAGTGTGATAACCATTTTTGTACTTTTTGAACGAATGTTTTCGCGCCTTGTCAAAATCTTTTGAAGCCTGTTTAGGAACTTGTGCGTTGATGTCATGTAACCACTCATATCTCTTTCGCTTCTTGATCTTTGTAAATCGTTTCTGTAAAGCTAACTGTGAAACAGATTTTCCAAATAGCTTATAATATCTATCACTTATTCTTTTACAATAGTTATAAGCAAATCTTGCAGCACCAGCATGGTTTCTAAGCACTTTTTCTTGTTCAGGCGTTGGAATCAGTCTAACTTTCTTCGCCAATATCATCAGAATGTAACTCCTTTAATGAAAGATTTGTTCTTCTGAATCGTAGCGTGTTCCACCAGCATTCTCCTGAGACCACTCGGATGCAAACCTGTTAATTCCGATACTTGACTAACTCGTGAAAATTTCATTATTATTCTCACCTCATCGAACCAAACATAGCACGTACGTTCGATAAAATCAATAAAGTTTGATAGATTCAATAAAATTTATCTTGTTCAACTAAGGGCGCAATTCCTTAGCCAGTTCTCTTATGAACTTCTCATGTTTTCACATGAGCGCAGACTATATGTTTATCTCTTTAGAGATAGAGGATTTTTCCACCACCATAGGCTTGTGATGTACTCTCGTCAGTTATACGAGATAGTCGTTGAACGTTCATCCTATCACTTTTGACTTAGATGATTCGAGGCGGAAGACCCATTGTTCTAGTGTTTAGGATTTAACCTTGCACCATCTGATTGATTTTTTCTGCTTTCGCAACATTCACGCTCGCTATTTCTAGCCACGTTGTAGTTCAATCAGCTTTAGGGATTGCCCGCAGTTAACCCTCACTACTAGCCAATCACTTGACTAGCAGGGCTTACTGATATATTTAATTAACATTGGTTATAATCGGTTAAATAAATCGTAACAGTTAGTTACCCTACCTCTCATTTCTTATCTCTTCCAGTGTATCAATAAAGTATGGATGTAAAATAAAAGAATTGTAAAAATACCATAAAAATCAAACTAACTCCCAATTTACAATTCATTTTAACAAAGTAAAAAGGATGCCTTTACAGGGCATCCTCTTGATGTTCAGGAACAAATAGTTCTAAACAATGATATATATTTTCGAATTCCATCGGTGCATCTCCACCATACTCACCATCTAAATTAATCATTAGTTTATCTGGTGAATGTACTTTAATTCGGTTCGCTTGTGTATATAACACTTTTGGATTATTAATATGTTCACCACGTTGTGCTTGTGTTGCTGCTTTAATTAAATCAGCGATAGAACCTTTTTTCAGTACTAATAGGTCAAATAACCCATCGTTAATAGATGCATACGGTGCTACCTTTTCAAATCCACCTACTGAACGAGTATTCGTAATTAAAAACATCGTAATTTCTTCTTGTAGTAACTTTCCATCATACTCAATTTCAACATATGTCGGATGCAATGATGGTAACATCTCGATACCTTTTAGGTAATAAGCAAGTTGTCCTAATACTGTCTTTAACTTACTCGGTACTTCGTATGTTAATTCTGTAATACGACCGCCACCAGCGATGTTAATAAAATATGTATCGTTCGCTCTACCGAGGTCTAATGGCACTGTTTTTCCTTCGCAAATAATATCTGCTGCCTCTTCAATAGAACGAGGTACACCAATTGCACGTGCAAAGTCATTTGTCGTTCCAACTGGAATAATTCCAAATTTCGGACGGAATTCATGCCCAACTAAACCGTTTACTACTTCATTTAATGTACCGTCGCCACCAGCCGCAATAACAACATCAAACTTACGATCCGCAGCTTGCCTCGCCGCCACAGTAGCGTCTCCAGGACCCGTTGTCGCATGACAAGATGTCTCATAGCCAGCTTGTTCTAATTTTTGTAATACTTCTGGTAAGCTCTTCTTAAATAGCTCACGCCCAGAAGTAGGATTATAAATAATTCTTGCTCGCTTCATCATTTATTAGCACAGGAAATTTCTTTATGTATCGAAAAAGAACATACTGAACTTCTATTCAGTATTCCCATGCCTACCTCCTCTCATCTTGCTATCCTTCTTTTATCCCGCTCAAACAGGCAGTAAGAACCCGATTCGTGTAGTCCATCAAAAGTAAATATTCATTTCAATGGTTTTTTTATTTGACTCCAAAATTTATCCCGCTATTTGCGGGCAGTAAATGCCCGATTGGTGAGGGCTAATAATCAATGGTGGATGAACCTCCTACTGATTAAAGTTTCACTTTATTTCTATCCATTCTTCCATAAAAATTTACATATAACGAATAATAACTATCTATTATTTCATGAGATGAAAAAAAACCTCTATGTTTAGATTTATCATTATTCCCACCTTTTTGCAACTATCATACCATAGTTGCTATACAAACATTTTTCCACTTTTGACAGTTAATCAAACGTTTGTTTAAACGATTTTGTCTCATTTAAACAAACGTTTGATTAACCTAGAAAAACACCCATGTACGGGTGTTTTTCTGCTTAATCTTTAAAAGTCACTACTATTATCGCTTATTAATCTCTTCAAGTAAGATTTTGTTAACAAGTGGTGGATTTGCTTGTCCTTTTGTAGCTTTCATAATTTGACCAACTAAGAAGCCAATTGCACGGTCTTTACCGTTTTTAAAGTCTTCGATAGATTGCTCATTATTATCAAGAATTTCTGTTACAACTTTACGAAGTGTACCCTCATCAGAAATTTGAACAAGACCTTTCGCTTTAACGATTTCTTCTGGGTCTCCACCTTTTTCAATTAATTCGTTAAATACTTTCTTCGCGATTTTAGAAGAAATTGTACCTTTTTCAATTAATTGAACCATTTTAGATAAACCAGCAGGCGTTAATGCAACGTCTTTTAATTCTTTTTGTTGTTTGTTTAAGTATGCAAGTACTTCACCCATTAACCAGTTCGATGTTAATTTCGCATCAGCACCGTCTGCAACAGTTGCTTCAAAGAAATCAGACATTTCTTTCGTTAATGTTAACACGTGTGCATCATAAGCTGGTAAGCCTAATTCTGCAACGTAGCGAGCTTTACGTGCATCTGGAAGTTCTGGAATAGAAGCTCGAACTGCTTCTTTCCACTCATCATCAATGTAAAGTTCAACTAAGTCTGGCTCCGGGAAGTAACGGTAATCGTCAGATCCTTCTTTCACACGCATTAAGATTGTTTTCTTTGTTGCTTCATCATAACGACGTGTTTCTTGTTGGATGATGCCACCAGATAACAGTTCTTTTTCTTGGCGCACTTGCTCATGCTCAAGACCTTTTTGTACGTAAGTGAATGAGTTTAAGTTTTTCAGTTCCGCTTTTGTACCGAACTTCTCTTGTCCAACTGGACGAAGAGAAATGTTCGCATCACAACGTAATGAACCTTCTTCCATCTTACAATCAGATACACCAGTGTATTGAATGATTGATTTTAACTTCTCTAAGTATGCATATGCTTCTTCTGGCGTACGCATATCTGGCTCAGATACGATCTCGATTAAAGGCATACCTTGACGGTTGTAGTCTACTAATGAACCATCAGCTGTATGCGTTGATTTACCAGCATCTTCTTCTAAATGAAGACGTGTAATACCGATACGTTTCTTTTTACCGTCTACTTCGATTTCAATCCAACCATTTTCACCAATTGGCTTATCAAATTGAGAGATTTGGTAAGCTTTCGGGTTATCTGGATAGAAATAGTTTTTACGGTCAAACTTTGTTTCCGTTGCGATTTCACAGTTTAATGCCATTGCAGCTTTCATTGCAAAGTTAACTGCTTCTTTATTTAAAGTAGGAAGTACCCCTGGGTATCCTAAGTCAATTACACTTGTTTGTGTATTTGGCTCCGCTCCGAATTCTGTTGGACTCGCAGAGAAAATTTTCGAATTTGTTTTTAACTCAACGTGAACCTCTAAACCAATAATTGTTTCTAAATTCATCTATGCTCGCCTCCTTACAGACTTGCTTTTTTTGTATGATAGTCTGTTGCTTGCTCAAACGCATGTGCAACGCGGTAAATTGTCGCTTCATCGAAGTGTTTACCAATGATTTGTAGACCAAGTGGCATGTTGTTAGCACCGAATCCACATGGAACAGAAATCGCTGGAACACCCGCTAAGTTTACTGGGATTGTTAAAATGTCATTTGCATACATTGTCATTGGATCATCAACTTTTTCGCCCACTTTAAATGCCGGAGTTGGCGTTGTTGGTCCAATAATAACATCATAGTTAGCAAATACATTTTCAAAGTCGTTTTTAATTAATGTACGTACTTGTTGTGCTTTCTTGTAATATGCATCATAGTAACCAGAGCTAAGCGCAAATGTACCAAGCATAATACGACGTTTAACTTCATCACCGAAACCTTCACTACGTGTGTTTTTGTAAAGATCTAATAAGTTATTGACATTATCAGAACGAACACCGTAACGCACGCCATCAAAGCGTGAAAGGTTCGCAGATGCTTCAGAAGAAGATAGTAAGTAATACGTTGCTAGAGCGTATTTAGAGTGTGGAAGCGATACTTCCTCCCAAGTTGCGCCCATACCTTCTAATACTTTTAAAGCAGCTAGTACTGACTCACGAGCTTCTTCGCCAACACCTTCGCCTAAGTATTCTTTCGGTACAGCAATGCGTAAACCTTTAACATCGCCTGTTAAACCAGCTAAATAGTTTCCAACTTCAACGTTTGCAGAAGTTGCATCCATGCGGTCAATACCTGAAATAGCTTGTAATAAGTATGCATTGTCTTCTACTGTACGTGTAATCGGTCCGATTTGGTCAAGTGAAGATGCGAATGCTACTAATCCGTAACGAGATACGCGTCCATAAGTTGGTTTTAAACCTACAACACCGCAATATGCAGCTGGCTGACGGATAGAACCACCCGTATCAGAACCTAGAGAGAATAGTACTTCTCCTGCTGCTACAGCTGCTGCAGAACCACCACTAGATCCGCCCGGAACGTAATCTAAGTTCCATGGGTTTTTCGTAGCGTAGAATCCTGAGTTTTCATTTGAAGAACCCATTGCGAACTCGTCCATGTTTAATTTACCGATTGTAATTGTGTCAGCAGCTTTTAGCTTTTGCACAACTGTCGCATCATAAATTGGATCGAAGTTTGCTAACATTTTGCTCGCACAAGTTGTACGAAGACCGTTAGTTACAATGTTATCTTTTACACCAATTGGCATACCGAATAATAAACCATTATCTTCAGCGCCAATTTTTGCATCTAATTCTTTCGCTTTTGCGCGTGCATTTTCTTCATCTAATGTAAGAAAAGCTTTTACGTTATCTTCAACATCCGCAATACGTTTGTAAGATTCTTCTACTAAATCCGTAACGGAAATTTCTTTGCTGTTTAACTTCTTATGTAACTCTGATACTGAATGATCAAATAATGACATCGAAATTCCCCTCCTCTATTCTAATACTGCTGGAACACGGATTTGATTATCTTTGTGATCCGGTGCATTTTTTAATACTTCTTCAACTGGTAAACCTTTTTCTGGTACATCTTCACGCATAACATTTTTCATAGTTAATACATGAGTTGTTGGTTTTACATCTGTTGTATCTAATTCATTTAACTGTTCTGCAAATGTAACAATTGCATCTAGTTGTTTTTGAAATTTTTCTGCTTCTTGATCAGTAATTGCAAGACGTGCTAAATGTGCTACGTGCTTTACATTCTCAACGGAAATTCTTGACACGGCTAGGCCACCTCCATAATATATCGTTCAATCTACAATACTATTGATGATACCAAATTTTCAGTACTTCAAGCAAGTCAACACAGAGTACTTACGCCATTTTTACATAAAAAAAGAAAGGCAAATGCCTTTCTTTACAATTTACTCTTTATCTAACGGTTTATTTTTCGGAAATCTCTCGTTATCTTCTTCATTATCACGAATTGTTTTTTGTAATACAAAACAAGACATCGTTAAAAATAATGTTCCAATTAAATAGTATCCTTTTACACTAAGCGTTTCATCTAACGTATAAATCCCAATTAGCATACCTGAAAGCGCACAAACAAATGAAGTCCATGCTAAAAACGTGAACGCTTGCGTATTACGTCTTCTCATCGTTCTCCCCCTCGTTAGCTGTATACCCATTATAGATAAGTATATTTACCATGATGGATTTTTATGTAAATTCTAGTTTTATATTTATAAATCTATCATAAAAGAATACTATTTTAAAGAAAGTTTTCTGCCTAATCTGAAAAAACAATTAAAATCATTGACAATTATTTCTATTCTACATAAAATAAAAATAAATATTACGAACCTCGAAATATACGGGAGTGGAATTAATTGTTGCAATATGAACATTTTTTAGACTTACTGCTAGATAACGCCAAGAAACTTTTCTATCCTGAAGAATGGGTAAGCCTAGATTTAACACTTTCTAAAACAGAAGTATTTTGTTTACTTTGGATGGAACGAAATACCGATATTACAATGACGAAAATTGCTGATCTTCTTGATATACCGATGAGTACAACAACGGGCGTTGTAAATCGCCTTGTAAAAAAGGGATTTATTGAACGCTACCGTGATGAAAATGACCGACGTATTGTATTAATTCGGTTAACAGAAAACGGCGTAATGCTCGTTCAAGAAGTAAAACAAAATGCGGCCCATTACTTTAGCTTAGTAACAGAAGCATTATCAGAAGAAGAAAAAGCATTCTTACTACAAATCTTCCAAAAAATCATGAATCACATCGCTACGTCACAGCAGAAAACAGAAGAAAAAGTTTCTACACCTAAAATGAAAAACATTCCGATTGAATAAAACCCTATCTGGGTTTTTATTCAACTATTTACTTCGACACTCGTAATATTCGACATTCGAAACAAAGGGGATATGAATGATGAGAATTATCTTGTATACAGGTAAAGGCGGCGTAGGAAAAACTAGCATTTCAGCAGCAACAGCAATTCAAAGTGCGAAACAAGGATTAAAAACATTAGTAATGAGCACAGATCCTGCTCATAGTTTAGGAGATTCATTTGGTATAAAGCTATCTTCTGAACCACTAGAAATTCGTGAAAATTTGTGGGCACAAGAAATTAATACAATTTATGAAATGGAAAAAGGCTGGGGAAAATTACAGAAATATATTACACTACTCTTCACTTCCAAAGCAGCTGATGATATTACAACAGAAGAGTTAACGATGTTTCCTGGTATGGAAGATTTAATTAGCCTACTTCGCGTACTCGATTATTATAAACAAAACACATATGATGTTATTATCATTGATTGTGCTCCAACAGGAGAAACATTAGCAATGTTAAGCTTTCCAGACATGCTCGGCTGGTGGATGGAAAAATTATTTCCTATTAAAAGAAAAGTTTTAAAAGTCGTTCGTCCTGTAGCTCAACCACTCCTTGGTGTTCCTCTTCCAACCGACGATATTATGGACGAATTAACAAGTACACTTGAAAAGCTCGGAGAAATGAGAGATATTTTATCAAATCGAGAAGTAACAAGTATCCGCATCGTTGTAAATCCTGAAAAAATGGTCATTAAGGAAGCCCAGCGCAGCTTTACTTATTTGAATTTATACGATTATAACGTAGATGCCATTATGATTAACCGCGTCATCCCTAACACTGTCACCGATCCTTATTTTCAGGCATGGAAAGATACACAGAAGAAATATAAAACATTAATTCAAGATAGTTTTCAACCCCTTCCTATTTACGAAGCTCCAATGTTTGAACAAGAAGTTGTTGGTTTGTCTATGTTAGAACGTGTAGGAGATTCTTTATTTAAAACTGATCATTCCCCTACAGAAGTAAAATTTAACGGGCGCACTCAATATGTAAAAAAGGATGGCGATGAGTATATTTTCGTTCTGTCCATTCCCTTCTCAAACAAAAGTGAACTTTCCTTAAATCAAAAAGGTGATGAACTTATTATTCGAGCGGGTTCTGTTAAACGGAACATCACGTTACCAAAAACATTAACACACCTTTCTATTCAAGGAGCAAAATTTGAAGAAGATATACTAAATATTCGGTTTGGAGGTGTAGTACATGCATGAGGAATTACTACGAAGGGTAATTCGTACAAAAGTAAAAGTCGGGATGCATATATTAGAAGAGCTACCTAATCCAATCCAACAATCAGCTAAGCAAATATTAAATATTTTACAAGAGGAACTAGCTGCTTATCTGAAAGAACGAGAGCATCATGAAGTTAATTTAAAAAATATCATAATTGAATAACCATCTCTGTATAGAGGGCCTTTTTTAGGCTTTCTATACTTTATTGGAGTGATGTAAATTGATGAAAAAACATTCCACTACTATATTCTGGATCATTCCCTTATTATTTTTCATTCATAACCTTGAAGAAGCTTTCCAAATGCCACAATACCTTGCTAATCAATTTTCAATCCGTCTTATAACTAGCCAACAATTTTTCATCGCCATTTCCGTATTAACAATCTTTGTATTACTTATCGTCTTTCTATATCAACTTAACTTCTTGTCTTCTATATGCTGGATTATTTTTATACAAGGGGCCATCTTCTTCAACTCTGTTCAACATATTATTTTGTTTTTCATTTATCGCTCTTATAACCCCGGCGTAATATCAGCATTTTTCATTACTCTCTTTTCTATTTTCTTTTTTTTATCAAAAAAACACTTAATTCATCCAAAGCAATTCGTAATTACACTCCTTTTCAGCTTATTTTCTTATCCCATTATAATTTGGATCACCTTACTGTTCGCTAGCTACTTTCATTCATAAAAAAAGACCAGGAAAATTCCTGGTCTATCACTCTACTTAACAAACATTGGATTCTATGTTATACAAAATTGGAAGGTACAGAGTTAGGGTTTGTTTGTTAAGTTTATATGTTGAACGAACTAACAGCGGAGGGGTTCCTTCTGTTAGTCCATTAAACCCAATGATTATTTTACGATTTTTTCAAGCTCATCAAGTGAAAGATCTACTGAAATGGA
Organism: Bacillus sp. GMs2/2; assembly: GCF_050172095.1. NCBI lineage: Bacteria > Bacillati > Bacillota > Bacilli > Caryophanales > Bacillaceae > Bacillus > Bacillus sp. GMs2/2. Next base: position 28,371 of record NZ_JBNLYE010000012.1, on the reverse strand, counting down.
ACCATCATTTGTTTCTTTCTTAATTGCATCTGTTACTTCTTTTGAATGATATAGTTCAATTACTTTTTTCAATGTTGGATCATCTTTATCTTTCGTACGAGCTGCAAAAATATTAATATATGGCTTCGCATTTTCATTCTTTGGATCTTCTAAGAAAATAGGATCCTTCGCTGGATCTAATCCAGCTTGACCAGCAACACCGTTATTAATAACTGATGCTGCAACATCTTTTAACACACGAGGTGTTTGCTGTGCGATAACCGGTGTAATTTTTAATTTCTTCGGATTTTCAGCAATACCACTTGGATCTCCAAATAGACCAAAGTCTTTTTTAAGCTTTAATAATCCAGCTGCATCAAGAAGTTTTAATGCACGTGCTTGGTTCGTTGGATCGTTTGGAATTGCAATTTCTGAACCATCTGGGATTTCATTTGCTTTCTTATATTTTTCAGAGTATAAACCCATTGGCGCAATTTGCGTTGTACCAACAGCTGTAATATCTAACTTATGCTCTTTTTTAAATTGCTCTAAGAAAGCAATATGCTGGAATGAGTTTAATTCAATATCTCCATCAGCTAACGCTTTATTTGGCGTTGTGTAATCAGAGAACTCCACCAGTTTAATCTTAATCCCTTCTTTTTCAGCTTTTTTCTTCAAAATTTCCCAAGCGTCTCCATCCGTTCCAGTTACACCGACGCGAACTACTTTTTCTTTCGCTCCTGCACCCGTGTCTCCACTTGAGCAGCCGCTTAATGCTGAGACTCCTACAATCACTGATAATGCAAATGCTAAAATTTTCTTCATTTTCTTTTCCTCTCTTCCTTTTTATGATCTGCGTAACAAGACTTTCGCAAAGTAGTTTCCTAAATTTTGAGCTATCTGTACGAGAATGATAAGTAACACGACCGTTACGAACATAACTGATGTATCAAAACGTTGATAACCATATGTCATTGCCAAGTCACCAAGACCTCCACCACCGACAAGCCCAGCAACTGCAGAAAATTCGATTAAACCAACTGTCATAAATGTGACACCTAAGATTAATGGTGCTAACGCTTCTGGTACAAGGATTTCAAAAACAATTCTAATTGGCGAGGCGCCCATTGCTTGCGCTGCTTCAATTACTCCTTTCGGAACGGAAACAAGGTTTGTTTCAACCATTCTAGCAATACCAATTGATGCGACTAACGTCATCGGGAAAATTGCCGCTGCTGTTCCAATCGTCGTTCCGATAACACTTCTTGTTAGTGGACTCAAGGCTACTAAAAAGATAATGAATGGTACCGGACGAATTGTATTAATTATGATGTTAAGAATAGAAAAGACCCATTTATTTTCTAAAAAGTTTCCTTTTCTCGTTACATATAAAAGTAAACCTAGAGGTATACCCAGAATTGTAGCGAATATAAGGGTTACAATTACCATTAAGAGGGTATCCCCCGTCGCATCTAGTATGCGCGGCCAAAATATACTCCAATCAACTCGCATGAGCTTCTACCTCCTTCAGCTGCACTTGCAGTCTTAGATGTTGTAATGCTTTTTGAATTTCCCTCTGCTCACCTTGCAACTCTACAAGAAGATTTCCAAATAGCACATTTTGAAGTTCAATAATATTTCCGTACAGTACATTTACATCGACGTTATAGTTTTTTGCGATATATGATAGTACCGGCTGTCCTGTCTCCTCACCAGTAAATGTTAGACGATAAATTTGACCACCATTTTGAATTTTCGCTAGAACACTTTCCGGTAAATGATCATTAATGACAGAACGTACAAAGTTTTGAGTCGTCTTTGTTTTTGGTTGCGTAAAAACATCAAACAGTTTTCCTTCTTCAATAACTTTCCCCTTCTCCATTACAGCTACACGGTGACAAATTTCTTTCACAACATGCATTTCATGTGTAATAAGAAGAATTGTTAAATTGTATTCTCGATTTACTTTCTTTAATAAGTTTAGAATTTCTGTCGTTGTTTCTGGATCTAAGGCTGATGTTGCCTCATCACATATAAGAATATCTGGCGATGTCGCAAGTGCTCTAGCAATGCCCACACGCTGCTTTTGCCCACCTGATAGCTGCTCTGGATAATAGTTTGCTTTATCTTCTAACCCTACAAACTTCAGCAGTTCATTTACTCTTTCTTTTATCTCATTCTTTGGTACTTTCGCTAACTTTAATGGATAAGCAATATTTCCAAATACTGTTCTTGAATTAAATAAATTAAAACTTTGAAAAATCATTCCGATTCTTTGTCTTAGTTTACGCAATTCTTTCGTCGATAATGATGTAATATCTTTATCATCTATTGAAATCGTTCCTGCCGTCGGTCTCTCTAACATATTTACTAGGCGTAATAACGTACTCTTTCCAGCGCCACTAAAACCGATAATGCCAAAAATTTCGCCTTTCTCAACTGATAATGTTACATCCTCCACCGCATGAACAGATTGGCCAGCTGATTCATACACTTTACTTACATTGGTAAAAGAAATCATTTTTTTCCCTCCTATATGCTGTAAAAACTTGAAGCAGAGCTTTCGAGGTAAAATAAAAAGTGCCCTCCTTCTTATCAACCATAAAGATAAGAAGGAGAGCACTTATATGTACTCGTTCACATCTTCTCATCTTCCAAGCCTTTATATGGCTTGCTGGAGTTAGCACGGTATTAAAAAACCCGTTGCTGAGGTATCGTAGGGCCAGTCCCTCCACCTCTCTGGATAAGAATGTATCGATTTAATTGTCGTTTAATTAATTCTCATTATAGAACTCAGAATAATAAGAGTCAATACATTTTTTAGAAAAATATTAATTATTCCTTTATTAAAATTTTCAGATGAATATTCATCTGAAAAATAGTAACTTTCAAGGTTATTTAAAATTCTTCTTCCTCATATTTTTAAACAGGAGAATCCTCTCTACGAATTGAATAAATTTATTTGAATATGAAACTCGGAGGAAGATAAATATATGAAAACAGCTCTTTTACTCGTCGATATTCAAAACGATTATTTTCCAAATGGAAAGATGGAATTGCGTAATCCAGTAGAAGCAAGCGAATATGCTAATCAGTTATTACAACACTTTAGAACAAACAGCGAACCTATTTTTCATATCCAACACGTAGCTATAAAAGAGGACGCTACTTTTTTCCTACCTAATACAGAAGGTGTACATATTCATGAAAGCGTACGTCCACTTAGAGAAGAAACAGTTATAGTCAAACATTATCCAAATAGCTTCCGAGAAACTAATCTTCTAGAGCAATTAAAACGTTTAAATATTGAACATGTCGTTGTATGCGGGATGATGACTCATATGTGTATCGATGCAACAGTAAGGGCTACATTCGATTTTGGCTTTCAATGTACCGTTATACATGACGCTTGTGCTACAAAAGACCTTTCTTTTAAGAACGCTACTATACCAGCTGTTTATATTCACAATACAATTTTAGCTAGTTTAAATGGCGTATATGCAAATGTAATAAACACGCAAGAATTTTTAGCTACATAAAAAAACACTCCTTTCAGTGAGCAAAACTGAAAGGAGTGTTCCTTGTCGAACCATAGATTTTCTTTCAAATTGTATTATACAGGAAATTCTCAAAATGAATACTAAAAAATATGACTAATAAGTCAACTTTTCTCATCATTTTATTTCTGTTCACATGTTTATCACGCTATTAATAGGTTTTAGCTCATTCTCTTCGAACGACGGTAATATATGGGGGTTCAATTTTAAAAGGAGCTCTTCACATTCTGTGAAGAGCTCCTCTACTATTTCTTATAAAGTTTCAGAAGTAGTTTTTGCTTGCATGTGAAGTGCTAAGTAATCAGGTCCACCAGCTTTAGAGTCTGTACCAGACATGTTAAAGCCACCGAATGGTTGGTAACCTACGATTGCACCAGTACATCCACGGTTGAAGTATAAGTTACCAACGTGGAAGTCTTCGCGTGCTTTTTCAATATGGTCACGGTTGTTAGTAATAACAGCACCTGTTAAACCGTATTCCGTATTGTTTGCAATTGCAAGTGCATGATCGAAGTCTTTCGCTTTACAGAATGCTACTACTGGTCCGAAGATTTCTTCTTTCATTAAGCGAGCATCTTCTGCAACGTCAGCAACGATTGTTGGTTGGATGAACCAGCCTTTAGAATCGTCTCCTTCGCCACCTGCTAAGATTCTACCTTCTTCTTTACCAATTGCAACATAGCTCATTACTTTATCAAATGCAGCTTGGTCATTAACAGGACCCATGTTTGTACCTAATACCGCTGGGTTAGCAACTGTTAATTCTTTTGTTAATTCAACAGCACGATTTAATACGTGATCGTATACATCTTCATGGATTACTGCACGAGAACATGCAGAACATTTTTGTCCTGAGAATCCGAATGCTGATGCAACGATAGACTTAGCTGCTAATTCAAGATCTGCTTCTTTATCAACAACGATTGTATCTTTACCGCCCATTTCAGCGATAACACGTTTTAACCAAATTTGTCCTGGGTTTACTTTCGCTGCACGCTCGTAGATACGGATACCTACATCACGAGATCCCGTGAAGCTTATGAAACGTGTACGAGGATGATCTACTAAGTAGTCACCAACTTCAGAACCGTTACCTGGAACGAAGTTTACTACGCCAGCTGGTAAGCCAGCTTCTTCTAATACTTCCATAAATTTCGCTGCTACTACAGGAGTTGTACTAGCTGGTTTTAGTAATACTGTGTTACCAGAAACTAAAGCAGCTGTTGTCATACCTGCCATAATTGCGAATGGGAAGTTCCAAGGAGAAATGATAACACCTACTCCTAATGGAATGTAAGAGAAACGATTATATTCAATTGGACGGCTTTCTACTGGAATACCGTCTTTTAATTTTAACATTTGACGACCATAATATTCCATAAAGTCGATTGCTTCTGCTGTATCAGCATCTGCCTCATTCCATGGCTTACCTGCTTCTTTTACAAGAATAGCAGAGAATTCATGTTTTCTGCGACGAACGATTGCTGCAGCACGGAATAAAATGTCTGCACGCATTTCTGGCTTTGATTTTCTCCAAGTTTGGAATGTTTCATCCGCTACTTGCATTGCTTTTTCAGCTAACTCACGGCTTGCTTTTGAAACACGACCAACAAGTTCCTCTTTATTTGCAGGGTTTACAGAAACAATTTTGTCTTCTGTAGTGATTTTTTCTCCCCCGATAATTAATGGATAGTCTTGTCCAAGATAAGATTCTACTTTCTTTAAACCTTCTTCAAACGCTAATTTGTTAGCCTCCACTGAAAAATCTGTAAATGGCTCATGTTTGTATGCTACTACCATTTTTTTAGCCTCCCCTTAGAAAAACGTTTACATTTTACAACATTATTCTACACGATAATTTAGATTTATTCAAATATTCCTAGACTTATATTTTAAAAATTAATAAATTTTTAAAATATAATAAAAAAAAGAGATTCATACATGCGTATGAATCTACAAAATATGAGTATATTCCAAAACATTTTTCCCGATCAATAATATAGTAACCAACAAAAATAAAGTCCTTACATATCCAACACCTTTTTGAACCGCAAACTTCGATCCAAAATAAGCACCTAAGATCATTGATAATCCCATGATAATACCGTATTCAAAATGAATTATGTCTAAGAATAAAAAAGTAATTAAAGATACAATATTACTAACAAAGTTCAAAAGTTTTCCAGATGCTGCCGCTTGAATAAAATCCAAGCCAATTAATAAAAATGCAAAAATTAAAAACGACCCTGTCCCTGGTCCAAAAAAACCATCATAAAATCCTATCATTAAAATAGCAAAGAAAAATATTAATGTTTTTCTTTGCGTCATCTTCTTATAGGTAGACACACTTCCCCAATTCTTTTTTGCAATAATATAAATAGCAATAAATACCAACATTACAAGTACTAATGGGCGTAAAATATCCGATGGAATAAATTTTACTACTAAAGCACCTGCAACAGCTCCAACAATAGTTAACGGGATTAACTTTCCTACAATTTTAAAATCAACTTTTCCTGATCGAATGAAATACATCGCACTCGTAAACGTCCCCATTGTTGCCGCTAATTTATTCGTTGCAATTGCCGAAGCTGGCGATAGGCCAACAAACATAAGTGCAGGAAGCGAAATTAACCCTCCTCCTCCAACAACGGAATCAATAAAAGCTGCTAAAAAACCGAATGCAATTAATAAAATAATGACTTGAAAACTTAATTCTTCCATGAGCTTTACCCCTTACCCCTATTTTTTACAACATTTTAAATTATAACAAAATTACATAAGAAAAAAAGCTGTTCCATAGAGGAACAGCCTTCATATTTAATCTAAAATTTTCACAAGTGGTTCATCTTGTTTTGCTTCACGTATAATAATAGCTTCTGGGCGTTCTACAGATTTAATCGTTACTTGTACTTTCATATAATTCGGGAAGTATTCCATAACAAGCCCTGCCACATATTGTGTAAAACCAACTATTTCCGCTTTTCCATTAAACTGGACAGGAATATCAAGCTTCATTTCTCTTAATTCATCATCTCTATACATACCAGTACCAATAACAGCTGTATAGTCGCCTTGGAAATAATCGCTTAGTTTTGCCTTAAAGTTGGATACTCTTGCAAGATCTTCACGTTTATTATCTGTTTTCGCTTGCTCTGATGGGAACAAATAATATTTTTCATTAATTTGTTTCCAATCTTCAACCGTTTCACTACCTTTTTCGACATTTGCATAAGAAACAAAATTACCTGGCACGAGCGAAGACTTTGGAGCTTGGCGATAAATCGCAAATGTTATCGGAATATTTTTTGTTTCAGGTTCTTTTTGATGTATGACTTTCAAAATTTCTTGCGCCATTTTTTTCCCTTCAGCTAACATCTTTTCATCTGGGATTGCAGCTTCACGTGGGTAACCATGCTCTTCGTTAAAATATTGAACAGAATTCATCGCTAATCCAACTACCATACCAACACGTTCCTCGCCGTTATCGCCTTTTTTCACATAATAATCATGCTCTAAAATATTTGAAATATATATTGGATTTTTTTTATTTTTCACTTCTAGTGATTCGGATCCTGTTCCTAATGCAGGATTTAATCCTATATTAGGAAATTTAACTGCATCTTTTTTTAATTTTTCCTCTAGTTCCTTTTGTTCAGCATCTGTACGTTTTCTTTTAACAAGCATCTGTATAGTTTGAGTATCTAGAGCTTTTCCGCCTTTTAAAAAATTATCTTTCGTACTAAATGATTCTTTTGCAATTCGCATTAATCCTGTTTCAAATTCATCTATATCAAGGCGACTATTTAACCCTTGCACCACTAAACCACGTGCCTTTCCACCATCAAATGGAATAGTCGTCTTATAATATTCATCCGAAATAGCGTATTTTGGAACAACTGATTGTTCTTTTGCTTTCCCCGATTTCCCAGCCACTTTTTCATCTTTGTCGGCACCTGCACTACACCCACTTACAAGTAGGCCAAGGCTTAATACCGCTAATGCTATTTTTTTCATGGTAAGTTTGCACCTCTTACTTATTTAGCTCTTGTAAGAACCTCTCTTCATTCCAAACCTCAACATTATGTTTCTCCGCTTGTGCTAATTTCGAACCAGCTGCTTCACCTGCAACAACTAAATCCGTACTCTTACTAACACTTCCTGTTACTTTTCCACCTAATGCCTCAATCTTCTTCTTCGCTTCACTTCGTCCCATAACTTCTAGCTTACCTGTTAAAACAACCGTTTTTCCTGCGAAGTAAGATTCAACATTTTGTAAATCTGCAATTTTTATACCTTTGTATGTCATATTTACGCCATACTCTTTAAACTGCTGTAATAACTCTAATACATCTTCATTATCAAAATATGTCACAACAGATTGAGCCATTTTTTCGCCAATTTCATTAATTGCTTTTAGTTCTTCTTCCGTTGCTTTTACAAGCTCATCCATCGTTTCAAAGTGCTCTGCAAATGTACGTGCTGCTTTCGCTCCAACGTGGCGAATTCCAAGACCAAATAATAATCGCTCTAACGAGTTTTCTTTAGAATTTTCAATTGCTTGTATTAAGTTTGTTGCTGATTTTTCACCAAAACGTTCTAACTGTAATAATTGCTCTTTCGTCAATGCATATAAATCAGCAAATGTACGAATATAATCTGCATCAAAGAGTTGTGTAATGACACGTTCTCCAAGTCCATCAATATTCATCGCATTTCTTGAAACGAAATGGATTAATCCCTCTCGAATTTGAGCAGGACAAGTTGGATTTATACAACGAAGTGCTACTTCTTCTTCTAAACGAACAAGTTCACTCTCACATGCTGGACAATGAGTTGGCATGCGGTATTCTTCTTCCTCACCAGTACGCTTATCAAAAATAACGTTCACAACTTCAGGAATAATATCTCCAGCCTTCTTCACAACAACGTAGTCACCAATTCGAATGTCTTTTTCACGAATTAAATCTTCGTTATGTAAAGAAGCACGACGAACAATCGTACCAGCAACTCTCACTGGCTCTAGTTCTGCAGTCGGTGTTACAACCCCTGTTCGGCCAACACTTAATTCAATGCCTGTTAATCTCGTTACAACTTCTTCAGCTGGGAATTTATAAGCAATCGCCCATCTTGGACTCTTCGCTGTAGTTCCTAGACTTTCTTGAAGAGCAACATCATCTACTTTTATAACGATTCCATCAATCTCATAATCAAGATGCGGACGTTTTTCTTGCCATTCTTCTACATAAGCTATAACTTCTTCAATTGTTTCACATGTACGGCGATTTGGATTTGTCTTAAATCCGAGTTCACCTAAGAAATCCAGCGATTCACTATGTGATGAAATTGTTTTTTCTTCTACATTCGCAAGACCATACACAAACATAGATAAGTTACGCTTCGCTGCAATTTTCGGATCAAGTTGACGTATTGAACCTGCTGCTGCATTACGCGGATTCGCAAATACATCTTCTCCATTTTGCTCTTTTTCTTCATTTAGTTTAACGAATGAACGCTTCGGCATATAAGCTTCGCCTCTTGCTTCTAACGTTACTTCTTCATTTAAACGAAGTGGGATAGCTTTAATCGTTTTTAAATTTTGAGTAATATCTTCACCCATTACACCATCACCACGTGTCGCCCCTTGAATGAAGCGTCCTTTTTCATAATGAAGCGAAACGGCAAGCCCGTCAATTTTTAATTCACATATATATCTTACATTCGCACCATCAATTCCTTGACGTACTCTTCTGTCGAAATCACGTAAATCTCCTTCGTTAAATGCATTTCCTAAACTTAACATTGGTGACTTATGTGTTACTTTTTCAAATATATCAAGAACAGTCCCCCCAACGCGAACGGAGGGAGAATCTTCACTCATAAACTCTGGGTTCTCTGCTTCTAATTTTATAAGCTCCTGCATATTACGGTCATATTCCGCATCAGAAACAGAAGGATTGTCTAATACGTGATATTGATAGTTAAATGTATTTAACAAGTCACGTAATTCTTCTATACGTTTTTTTACTATCTCTTTTGACATATCCTCATTCCTTTCCTATTGTTTCGTCACAGGTGCAAATTTTGCTAACAAACGTTTAACACCAATTGGGCTTGGGAACGCAATATCTAATTCTTTTGCATCACCTTCACCTTTTACACTTACAACTGTACCGACTCCCCATTTTTGGTGGGAAGCTTTATCTCCTACTGCCCAGCCAATTTGTTCGCCGCCTGTCGTCTTAGCTGCAGGGCGCGCGAAAGCTGAACGAGAGCGTGTTGCTGTTGTGATTGTCGTTTTGCCGCTACTTGCCGTTCTGCCTTTTGTACCAAACGATGTTTCACGCTTCGGCGCTGTTTCATTTAATGATTCCACTAGTTCTGTCGGGATTTCTGTAATAAATCGAGACGCAGCGTTCATACTTGTTCTACCAAATAATGTACGCATTTGCGCGTTAGATAAATATAGCTCTTCTTCTGCACGAGTAATACCTACATAAGCAAGACGACGTTCTTCTTGCATTTCATCCTCTTCCATAAGAGAACGAGTATGAGGGAATATCCCTTCCTCTAAGCCAACAATAAAGACAACCGGGAACTCTAATCCTTTCGCCGAGTGCATCGTCATTAAAATAACTTCTTCACCAGCAGTTGGGTCTTCATCTACACGATCAATATCAGCAACAAGTGCTAAATCTGTTAAGAATGCAACAAGGCTCTTATCTTCGCTTTGAGATTCAAATGTTTGCGTAACAGATAAGAACTCGTCTAAGTTTTCTAAACGACCTTCCGCTTCTAAAGAACGTTCATTTTTCAACATATCGCGATAGCCTGTTTTTTCAATAACTTCTTCTACTAATTCTGTAACAGATAAATACTCTTGCATATTTACCCAGTTATTTAATAAATTCGCGAATTCTTTTACTGCCTTTGTAATTTTTGCACTTACTCCAACATGCTCAATCTCATCAAATACAGCAGTTAATGAAATTCCATTTTGCACACCGTAATTAATAATTTTATCGATAGAAGTCGCACCAATGCCACGCTTTGGCACATTTATAATACGTGCAAAACTAATTTCATCATCTGGATTACCGATTAAACGTAAGTACGCCAAAATATCTTTAATCTCTTTACGATCGTAGAACTTCGTACCCCCGACAATTTTATATGGAATGTTAGATTTAAGGAAAATCTCCTCGACCATACGAGACTGAGCATTCGTACGATATAGCACTGCAAAATCAGTATATTTTCGTTTCCCCATTTGAATATCGTCACGAATTTTTTTTGCAACAAAATACGCTTCGTCCTTTTCAGTTGCAGCACGATAATACGAGATTTTACTTCCAACTTGATTGTCTGTCCATAATTTCTTCGGCTTACGATTCGTATTTTTTTCAATAACAGCATTCGCTGCATTTAAAATATTTTGTGACGAACGATAGTTTTGTTCTAACAGAATTACTTGTGCATTCTCATAGTCTTTTTCGAATGACAAAATGTTAGAAATATCTGCACCACGCCAGCGATAAATAGACTGGTCAGAGTCACCCACAACGCAAAGATTTTTAAAACGCGCTGCCAAATGTTTAACAAGAAGATATTGCGCTTTATTCGTATCTTGATACTCATCAACATGAATATATTGGAACTTACGCTGATAAAACTCTAGTACTTCTGGAACACGTTCAAATAGCTGAATCGTCGTCATAATTAAATCATCAAAGTCTAATGAATTATTTTTCAAAAGACGTTTTTGATACTCTGTGTATACATCGCTCGTTAATTTTTCATATGGATCAGCCATTGTAATTTTTTTTGCATATTTATCCGCAGATAACAGTTCATTTTTCGCATTACTAATACCCGCTAAAATAGAGCGCGGCTCAAATTTCTTCGGATCAACATTGCGCTCTTTCATAATTTTTTTGACTACAGTTAGCTGATCACCTGAATCTAAGATTGTAAAGTTACGATTAATACCAATACGATCGATATCGCGTCGTAAAATACGTACACACATAGAGTGAAACGTCGAAATCCAAATATCTTCTGCTTCTGGTCCCACAAGTGTATCAATACGCTCACGCATTTCACGAGCTGCTTTATTTGTGAAGGTAATAGCTAGTACATTCCATGGTGCTACACCTTTTTCACCAAGTAAATACGCAATACGATGTGTTAACACACGTGTCTTACCACTACCTGCACCTGCCATTAATAGAAGTGGTCCATTCGTTGTTTGTACTGCTTTTTGTTGCTGTGGATTTAAACCGTTTAATAACTTATCTGTCATACTCATATACGCCTGCACCTACTCTCCTTTTACTGCTTTAACTGTTTTTAACGCCGATTTTATATCATCATAAATAATATTTCCAACAACTACTGTATCAGCATATTGTGCCATTTCTTTCGCCTGTTCTGCATTAGAAATACCACCGCCATAATATAACTTAGCTTGTTTCAATTCTGCTTTTACATTTTTAACAAGTTCAACATCTCCATACGTACCGCTATATTCTAAATAAAATATCGGTAAACGTAATAGCTTGTCTGCTAAACGAGCATATGCAATAACGTCATCTTCTGTTACATCACATTTCGCTTCTGTAAGCTGGGCTACTTTCGCTTCTGGATTTAAAACACAATACCCTTCCATAAAAATTTCGTCCCAGTCCATAATATCCCCAAATTCTTTCAATGCCTCATGATGAACACCTGTTACCCATTCTACTTTTCGGCTATTTAAAACACTTGGGATGTAATAAAAATCAAATCCTGGTGTAATTGCTTCTACATCAGAAACCTCTAATACACAAGGAACTGCATATCTACGAATGCTAACTAGCATGTGTAATACGTTATCAATTGTAACTCCATCACTTCCGCCTACAATAACCGCATCAGTTCCAGACTCACAAATCATTTCTAAATGTTCATCGCTTAACTCCTTATTTGGATCAAGCTTAAATACATGTTTCCATCCGGAAATATCGTACATGAAAACACCCTTCCTTTTCTCTAGTTATATATATTTCTGTTCAAAATAACAGTTTATTTTCATCATTATTGTTTTAACTTCATCTTAAATATTTGTTTAAAACGGAGAATTAAGTTTGGAATTACCTCTTCCATATTTTTTAAACTAGAGGATTTAATTTTGAAGTTTCTTTTATGCATTCTTTCATTATAACAAAAAAAGTTACTTACACACACGCACATTCCAACATCTTTTTCCACGTCAAATGTTGGATTACATATCCCAAAAATCAAACGGGATACTAATAAAAGAAATAGTATTATCTATTTCAACTTTCATAAAAAGGAGTGTTTTTCTAATGAAGCAAAATATCGGGACAATAAACGCTCTAATTCGAATTACACTTGGGCTCGTCCTCTTCGGATGTAGTGCAACTAAACTTGTACGCAAGCCGTGGTGCACTTGGTCTAACATTTTTCTATGGATTGGTGCAATGAAAGTTGCAGAAGGAATTGTTCGTTTCTACCCTGTTGTTGAAATGTGGAAATTCGGAAAATATATGAACATGGGGGCATTTAAAATGCCTAGCATGAATTTTGCTGAAAAAGGACATGCTAAAGAAGAAGTGAATCAAACTTCCACTCATGACAAGCCAGAGTCAAAAGGAAGTTATGACGCTTCTGACAAAGAGATTGAGTCAGCGATTGAAGATATAATCCTGGCAAAACCGCTTTGAATCATTTGTCACGATGCAAGATGCTCTCAAAGGGACTTAGCTGCTGCAGTGGGCGGTTAAGTCTTCTTTATTTTACCATAAAACAGAACGTATATTCTCTTTTTGAACCTTAAAATGTATATAAAAGATATCAACCAATAAAATTCAGAAAATTAGATGCATACCTCTTGCTTAAGATGATATAAAAGTGATATCATTTTTATATCAGGAGGCGATCATATGAAAGAAAAACAAGTATTTTATGTAAATGGTTTTCTCGGTATTATTGGAATTTTGATTTTAGCTGCTATCGGTGTATTTTTCCTTGCACAAGAAATTTTCATAGGAGCGGCACTAACTATTATATTAGCCGCAGTTCTCGCTACAGGTATCGGTATTGTTCAACCGAATCAAGCGAAGGTTATTACGTTCTTCGGTAATTATTTAGGAACAATTCGTCAAAACGGTTTATTTTTAACGATTCCGTTCGCATTCCGTCAAACTGTATCTTTACGTGTTGAAAACTTTAACAGTAAAAAATTAAAAGTAAATGACGTTGATGGAAATCCAATTGAAATTGCAGCTGTTATCGTATATAAAGTTGTTGATTCTGCAAAAGCAATGTTTGGTGTTGAACATTATGATCGATTTGTAGAAATTCAAAGCGAAACGGCAATCCGCCATGTTGCAACAAAATATCCTTATGACAATTTCCAAGATGAAACCTGCGTTACGTTACGCGGAAATACTGAAGAAATCTCTGAAGAATTAAAACGTGAGTTAGAGGCGCGTCTTGAAATTGCTGGTGTAGAAGTATTAGAAACTCGTTTAACGCACTTAGCTTACGCAACAGAAATTGCCCATGCAATGCTACAACGCCAGCAAGCAAAAGCAGTATTAGCTGCTAGAAAAGAAATTGTTGAAGGTGCTGTGAAGATGGCGAAAGATTCCATCCATATGTTAGATGAAGAAGGCGTACTAGAACTCGATGACGAGCGTAAAGCAAATATGGTAAACAACTTATTAGTTGCCATCGTTTCAGATAAAGGTGCGCAGCCAGTTATTAATACAGGAAGCCTATACTAAGGGCTATAAGTAATTATGGCTAAAAAGAAAAGCTTTCCATTACGTATTGATCCTGAATTACACGCAGTCATCGAAAAATGGGCAAATGATGAATTTCGTAGCGTCAATGCACACATCGAGTATTTACTTCGAGAAATGGCAAAGCAAAAAGGGAAATTAAAAAAAGATAAAGATGCATAAAAAATCCCGCTGATTCCTCAGCGGGATTTTTACATATTAACTTTTCGTCATCTCATGCCCAATTGCACGATATCCTATATCACTTCGATAAAATAGACCATCACTCTCAATTTTACCGATTTCTTTATATACTTTATCTTTTGCTTCTTGTAAACTATTTGCCTTACAAGCAACAAATAATACACGGCCACCGTTCGTTACAAAGTCCCCATGTTTCATTGCTGTACCTGCATGGAAAACAATCACATCTTGCAGTGCATCTAGTCCGCTAATAATATCACCTTTTTTATATGCTTCTGGATATCCTTTAGAAGCAAGTACAACACCGATTACCGCTTCTTCTGACCATTGTAACGTTAGTTCACTTTCATCTAATACAGCGTTACATACATCAACTAAATCGTTTTCTAATCGAGGTAATACAACTTCTGTTTCAGGATCACCGAAGCGTGCATTAAATTCAATTACCTTCGGACCATTATTTGTTAAAATAAGACCTGCGTATAAAATACCTGTAAACGAACGGTTTTCTTCAATCATCGCCTTAGCAGTTGGATGCAATACGGTTTGAATCGCTTCTTGAACTGCTGATTCTGGAATTTGTGGTACTGGAGAATATGCACCCATTCCACCCGTATTTGGACCTTTATCACCATCAAAAGCTCTTTTATGATCTTGGGCGATTACCATTGGATGTACAGTTGTTCCATTCACGAATGCCATTAATGAAAATTCTTGTCCATCTAAAAACTCTTCAATAACAACCTTCTTACTTGCCGCGCCGAATTTCACATCTTGCAGCATTTCTTTCACAGCTTGTAATGCCTCTTCAAGCGTCATCGCTACCGTTACACCTTTACCAGCAGCTAGGCCGTCAGCTTTAATAACGATTGGTGCACCAACTTTTTGAATGTACTGTACTGCTTCTTCATAATCTGTAAAAGTTTCGTACGCCGCAGTTGGAATATCATACTTTTTCATAAGCTCTTTTGTAAAAGCTTTACTACCTTCAATAACAGCAGCCGCTTTATTCGGACCAAATACGCGAAGTCCCTCTTCTTTAAAACGATCAACAATTCCATTCATAAGCGGAATTTCTGGTCCAACGAAAGTTAACTCAACATTATTCTCTTTTGCAAATAAAACTAATGCATCAAAATCATTTTCATCAATATCAACTGGTGTTGCAACATCTCTCATACCTTCATTACCTGGTGCTACATATACCTTTTCTACTTTTTCAGATTGTGCAAACTTCCAAGCTAAAGCATGCTCACGCCCACCGCGGCCAATTACTAAAACATTCATATTTCATCCCCCAATAATTAAATAAGTACAAACTAGAAGCTATGCTCCTAGTTTGCTTTTTCATATCAATAAAAGGTTATCTCGACCGGACTTTTTAAACATCCATATCAATAAAGGTTTAAAAAGGAGGATTAAGAGAACCAAGCAGGTCGAGGCGCATTTGCCAGGAGGACACGGAGTGTAGCTTTCCTACATGAGTACCGCACTGGCGATGCAACGACGACATGCGAAGGTTATCTTAACCGGACTTTTTAAACATCCTCTATTAGTGTTTGAAATGACGTACGCCAGTGAACACCATAGCAATCCCATAAGTATCTGCCACTTTAATAGAATCTTCATCACGGATTGATCCGCCCGGTTGAATGATTGCTGTAATTCCTGCTTTTGCTGCTTCTTCTAATGTATCTGGCATTGGGAAGAAAGCATCAGATGCAAGCGCGCTACCTTGTGCTTTTTCACCAGCTTGTGTAATTGCGATTTTTGCAGAACCTACACGGTTCATCTGTCCCGCACCGACACCAATTGTCATATCATCTTTCGCTAAAACAATTGCGTTTGATTTCACATGTTTTACAACTTTCCAAGCGAGTTTTAAATCTTTCCATTCTTGCTCTGAAGGTTCACGTTTCGTTGGAATTGAAATTGTACTTTCATCTAATGATAACGTATCTTCCTCTTGAACAAGAAGTCCACCTTGTACAGAAGTTAGTTTTTTGCTTGCACTTGTCGCTTTTTCAATATTTATAGTTAATAAACGTAAGTTCTTCTTACTTTGCAACACTTCTAAAGCTTCTTGCGAGAACGAAGGTGCGATAACAATTTCTAAGAAAATTTCATGTAACTTTTCTGCTGTAGCTTTATCAATTTCACGATTTGCTGCGATAATACCGCCGAAGATTGATACTGGATCTGCTTCATAAGCACGAGTATATGCTTCGTGAATATTAGTTCCTACTCCAACACCACATGGATTCATATGTTTTACTGCTACTACTGCTGGTTCTGTAAATTCTTTTACGATGCTAAGCGCTGCGTCTGCATCATTAATATTGTTATACGATAATTCCTTACCGTGTAATTGTTCTGCGTATGCAACAGAAGAAGTTGCTGCGAATGGCGCTTTATAGAAAGTTGCTTTTTGATGTGGGTTCTCGCCATAACGTAAGTCTTGCTTTTTCTCAAATGTCACAGTTAATGTTTCTGGACTTTCTTCACCCATTTGCTCTGTTAAGTAGTTAGAGATTAACGCATCATATGCCGCTGTATGACGGAATACTTTCGCTGCTAATTTACGTTTCGTTTCTTCTTTTACTTCACCGTCTTCTTTCAGTTCTGCTAATACAACATCGTAATCTACTGGATCTACAATTACCGATACAAATTTATGATTTTTCGCAGCAGAGCGAATCATTGTCGGGCCACCGATATCAATATTTTCAATTGCATCAGCAAATGTTACATCAGGCTTAGCGATTGTTTCTTTAAATGGGTATAAGTTAACAACAACAAAGTCAATTGGCTCTATACCTAACTCATTCATTTGTGTTACATGTGTTTCATTATCACGAACTGCTAATAGACCACCATGAATATTTGGATGTAATGTTTTCACACGGCCATCCATAATTTCAGGGAAACCAGTTACCTCAGAAATGCCGATTACTTGTAAGCCATTTTCTTCTAGTAACTTTTTCGTACCACCTGTTGAAATAACTTCAATCCCTTGTTCTAGTAACCCTTTAACAAATTCTACTACTCCTGTTTTATCTGAAACACTTACTAATGCACGCTTTTTCATTTATCCTTCACCCCTGGTTGTATGTTAGTTAACAGTTGATTCTTTCACAGACTGAACAATTTGATTCACTGTATTTACGTATAATTTATGTTCAACTTGTTGAATTTTCTTTTGTAAGCTTTCTCTCGTATCCCCTTCAGAAACAACCACTGCTTCTTGTGCAATAATTGGCCCTGTATCCATACCTGCATCTACATAATGAATTGTTACTCCAGTTACTTTCACACCTGCTTCTAACGCTTGACCGACAGCATCTTTACCCGGAAAGCTCGGTAGTAATGATGGATGAATATTAATAATCTTCCCGCCGTATGCTTCTAGTAACGTCGGCCCGATTAAACGCATATATCCAGCTAAAATAACATAATCAATTTCATATTCTTCTAGCTTCTTTAATATCTCTTTTTCAAACGCTTCTTTTGACTCATATGCTTTCGCTGAAAAAGCAAAACACGGAATATGATGATAATTTGCCCGTCCAACAGCGCGTGCTTCTGGTTTATCACATACTAATAAACTAATTTCTGCATCCAATCTTTTTTCTTCTACCGCATTAACGAGAGATTGAAAGTTAGATCCGCTTCCAGAAGCAAAAACTGCTAATCTACTCATAGTGCTGTGCCCCCATTAAAAGTAACGCCAGCTCCTTGTATAGTACGTCCAATAATACGAGCCATTTCTCCTTGCTCTTCAAGAAGACGAACAACATCTTTTGCATCTTCTTCCTTCACTGCTACTACCATACCAATACCCATGTTAAAAATATTGAACATTTCTTTCTCTTCCAGTTTTCCAACTTCTTGAAGCAAACTAAAGATCGGCTGAATTTCCCAAGATCCTAGTTCAATCTCAGCACCGATTCCTTCTGGCAACATGCGTGGAATATTTTCAATAAATCCACCACCTGTAATATGCGCCATACCGTATACTTCATGTTTCTTCAATAGTTCTAAAATAGGTTTGACATAAATTTTCGTTGGTTTTAATAATTCTTCACCAAGAGGTAGTTCTAAGCGGCCATAAATACGCTCTAAAGATAGTTCCCCATCTTCTAATAACACTTTTCGTACTAAAGAGTAACCATTGCTATGAATACCGCTAGATGCTAAGCCAATTAGCACGTGACCAGCTTCAATCTTTTCACCTGTTACAATTTTCTTTTTATCAACAATCCCAACTGTAAAACCAGCTAAATCATATTCTTCCGTAGAATACATTCCTGGCATTTCAGCTGTTTCTCCACCGATTAATGCACAACCAGCTTGGCGACAGCCCTCTGATATACCTTTGACGATGTTTTCAATTTTACTAGGTTCAGCTTTACCACAAGCAATATAATCAAGGAAGAAAAGCGGCTCTGCTCCTTGGACAACAATATCATTTACACACATTGCTACTGCATCAATACCAATTGTGTCATGTTTATCTGCCATAAAAGCGAGCATCAATTTCGTTCCCACGCCATCTGTTCCAGATACTAATACAGGTTCTTCTAATGCAAATTTTGATAGATCAAACATACCTCCAAAACCGCCTAAACCGCCTAGTACTTCTTTTCTCATAGTTGTTTGTACGTGTTTTTTCATGCGAGATACCGCTTCATATCCAGCTTCAATATCTACTCCTGCTTGCTTATATGCATTCGCCATCGTTATTTACACCTCGTCTTTTAATTTCTCCCCATCCAGGGCGGGCTATTTTAAGAAAGGATCTAGCTCCTACATCAAAAGAAGTAGAAGCTTTTCTCACTTTTCTTATTTCATACTTTCTAAAAGCTCTTGCTCATAATCATAAAGAGCTGTTGGATAGTCCCCATTAAAGTAAGCCATGCATAGGCCGCCATATTTCCCTTCATATGGACGTCCAATTGCATCTACTAATCCATCTTCGCTTAAAAATGTTAAAGAATCTGCTCCGATCATTTCACGGATTTCTTCTACTGTATGATTTGCTGCAATTAATTCTTTTCTCGTTTGAATATCAATGCCATAGAAACATGGATATTTCAGAGGTGGTGAAGCAATTCTTACGTGAACTTCTGTCGCTCCAGCTTCACGAAGCATACGAACAATTCGTTTACTTGTCGTTCCTCTTACGATAGAGTCATCAATCATAACAACTCGTTTCCCTTCAACTACACCTCTTACTGCGGAAAGCTTCATCTTAACCCCTTGCTCGCGCAGTTCTTGAGAAGGTTGAATAAACGTACGTCCAACGTAACGATTTTTAATTAATCCTAACTCATATGGAATACCTGTCGCCTCCGCATAGCCAATCGCAGCTGAAATACTAGAGTCTGGTACACCAGTAACAACATCAGCTTCAATAGGAGCTTCTGCCGCTAAACGTTTCCCCATATTCTTACGTGCTGCATGAACATTAACGCCTGCAATATTAGAATCTGGTCGTGCAAAGTAAATATATTCCATACTACAAATTGCATGTTCTACATCGTTTGTGAAACGATCTACGTGAATTCCTTCATCATTAATGATAAGTAATTCACCCGGTTCTACATCACGAATGTATGTTGCACCTACTACATCAAAAGCACATGTTTCAGATGCTACAACGTAAGCATCCCCCATCTTTCCAATTGAAAGCGGACGGAACCCATTCGGATCTAATGCAACGATCATTTCATTTCCAGTTAGTAAAAGATACGCAAACGCACCTTTCACTTTATTTAAAGCCTCTTTTACACTTTCAATTAAAGAATCTTTCGTGCTACGTTTAATAAGATGTAAAAGTACTTCTGTATCTGAACTAGTTTGAAAAATACTGCCCTCTGCTTCTAATTCACGACGAAGCATTTTTGCATTAATTAAATTTCCGTTATGAGCTAACGCCATACTATGATCGGAAAAACGGAACAACAATGGTTGAACGTTAGCAACTTCACTTCCACCAGCTGTTGCATATCGTACATGTCCGATTGCTGATTTTCCATTTAATCCTTCTAGCTCACCTCTTGAAAACACTTCTGATATTAAACCTAACCCCTTGTGACCGACGATTTTTTCCCCATTATTTACGACAATGCCTGCGCCTTCTTGCCCACGGTGCTGTAAACTGTGCAATCCGTAGTATGAAACTTGTGCTGCATTTTCATGCCCCCAAATTCCGAAAACGCCACATTCTTCGTTTAACCCCTTTATTTCAGCAAGCATGGGATTGCCCCTTTCCAAGCCTTTCTCATTTCATCTACATTTGCTGTAAGTAATACTTCATTTTCTTCATTATGAATTGTTACTTCATTTGTACTTGTTACTTCTCCAACTTGGATTGCTTCTACCACTTTCTCAAACGCCTCTTTATTTTCACGTTTTACAGTTATCACGAAGCGAGACTGTGATTCAGCGAATAATGCTGCTGTTGCTTCTCCATCTAATTTCACAGTAGCACCTAAGCCTTTAGCACCAATTGCACTTTCTGAAATCGCAACTGCTAAACCACCTTCAGCAACATCATGTGCAGATTGAACAAGACCAGCTTGAATTGCTTCTAATACTTGTTTTTGGCGTTTTAATTCTACATCTAAATCGATACTTGGTGATTGACCGAAAATTTTGCCGTGAATCATTTTCTGTAATTCACTTCCGCCAAACTCAGCTTGCGTCTCACCAATTACATACACTAAATCACCAGCTTGCTTAAACTCTTGTGTTGTTACATGTTTTAAGTCATGCACAAGTCCGACCATCCCAACAGTTGGTGTTGGATATACAGCTTCACCACTACGCTCGTTATACATCGATACGTTTCCGCCGATAACTGGTGTTTGTAATGTGCGACAAGCTTCACTCATACCGTCTACTGATTTCTCAATCTGCCAGAAGATTTCTGGTTTTTCTGGGTTACCGAAGTTTAAGCAATCTGTAATTGCAAGTGGCTCTCCTCCAGAACATACGATATTACGCGCTGCCTCTGCTACTGCAATTTTACCGCCCATCTCTGGGTCTAGATAAATGTAGCGAGAGTTACAATCTGTCGTCATTGCTAATCCTTTTTCTGTACCGCGTACACGTACAACTGCAGCATCTGAACCTGGCGTAACAACTGTGCTTGTGCGAACTTGGTAATCGTATTGATCGTATACCCACTCTTTACTTGCAATTGTTGGTTGCTGTAATAAAGCGAATAACGTTTCTTTATAATTTTCTACTTTTGGCGTTTCCATTTTCATTGCTTGGAATTCAGCAAAGTATGCTGCTTCTTTTGATGGCTTATGATAAATTGGTGCTTCTTCTGCTAAAGCATCTGCTGGAACTTCAGCTACCTTTTCACCTTTATGGAATAAACGAAGCATTTTATCTTCCGTTACTTTCCCCATCGTAACCGCTGCAAGACCATACTTCTCAAATAAATCTACTATTTCTTGTTCTCTACCTTTTTTCACAACAATTAACATACGCTCTTGTGATTCAGATAGCATCATTTCATATGGTGTCATTCCTGTTTCACGCTGTGGTACATCATCTAAGTACATTTCAATACCCATTCCTGCTTTACTTGCCATTTCTGCAGATGATGATGTTAAACCAGCCGCACCCATATCTTGAATTCCAACAAGTGCATCGGATTGAATTAATTCTAAACACGCTTCAATAAGAAGTTTTTCCATAAATGGATCCCCTACTTGAACCGCTGGACGTTTCGCTTCTGAGCTTTCAGATAGTTCTTCCGACGCGAATGTTGCACCGTGAATACCGTCACGACCAGTTGATGCTCCTACGTACATTACTGTGTTACCAGCACCGTGCGCTTGCCCTTTTTTAATGTCTTCGTGGTTAATCAAACCTACGCACATTGCATTTACAAGTGGATTTCCTTCATAACATGGATCAAATTGTACTTCGCCGCCAACAGTCGGAATACCGATGCAGTTACCGTATCCTGCAATTCCTGCTACTACTTCTTCGAATAAATATTTCACACGTGGTGACTGTAATTCACCGAAACGAAGTGAGTTTAATAGAGCTACCGGGCGTGCTCCCATAGAGAATACGTCACGAATAATACCACCAACACCTGTTGCAGCTCCTTGATATGGTTCAATAGCTGAAGGATGGTTATGACTTTCCATTTTAAATACAACTGCTTGATTATCACCGATATCTACAATTCCAGCACCTTCTCCAGGTCCTTGCAGAACGCGCTCACCTGTAGTTGGAAACTTACGAAGAACTGGTTTCGAATTTTTATAACTACAATGTTCAGACCACATTACAGAGAATAACCCTGTTTCTGTATAATTTGGCAGACGACCTAAAATCTTTTCAACCATGGCAAACTCTTCGTCTGTTAGCCCCATTTCCGCATATATACGCTCTTCTTTAATTTGTGTTGGATTTGGTTCAAGCATTAACGACATATGTTTCCCTCCACTGTTTTAAGATAGATTGAAAGACTTTTAACCCTTCAGCACCGCCAAGTAATTCATCTACAGCACGCTCTGGATGTGGCATCATACCAAGTACATTTCCTTTTTCATTTACAATACCAGCAATATCTGAAACGCTACCGTTAGGGTTTTCTACGTAACGGAATGCGATTTGATTGTTCTCTTCTAATTGTTTAAGCGTCGCTTCATCACAATAGTAATTCCCCTCACCATGCGCGATTGGAATATTAATTACTTCATCTTTTCCATATTGTGATGTAAACATCGTTTCATTATTTTCAACACGCAACTGAACAGTGCGACACATAAATTTTAAGTTTTCGTTTCTCATTAACGCTCCTGGTAGTAATCCTGATTCAACAAGAATCTGGAATCCATTACATACACCTAAAATCGGCTTTCCTTGCTCAGCAGCTTTTTGCACTGCTTTCATTGCATTAGCAAAGCGAGAGATAGCACCGCAGCGTAAGTAGTCACCATAAGAAAATCCACCTGGTAGTAGAATTGCATCATATTCATCTAGATTCTCTGTATCGTGCCAAACGTAATCTACTTCTTCGCCAAGCTCATCTTTAATTGCATGGAACATATCGACATCACAGTTCGAACCCGGAAATACTATTACGGCAAATTTCACTGTGCGACAACCTCCTCAACTTCATAACGGAAGTCTTCCATTACAACGTTCGCTAATAGTTTTTCACACATTTCCTTTACCTTGCTATCTAAATCAGATACAGATTTATCAATTGTTAGTTCCATGTACTTTCCGATTCGAACATCTTGTACTTCTGTGAATGAAAGACTATGAAGTGCTCCTTTTACTGCTGTTCCTTGTGGATCTAATACGCTTTCTCTTAATGTTACATATACCTTAACTTTATACATGTGAAATTCCCCCTAAACGTTTTAAAATCTCTTCATAAGCATCTGTTAAATTTCCAAGATCGCGACGGAATACGTCTTTATCAAACTTTTCATTGCTCGTTTCATCCCATAAACGGCAAGTATCCGGTGAAATTTCATCCGCTAAAATGATTTCTCCTTCTTCCGTTACACCAAACTCTAATTTGAAATCTACTAATCTTACACGACAGCTTGCGAAATGATCAATCAACACTTGATTGATTTGTAGAGCCATATCTCGTAATACACTTACTTGCTCTGGTGATGCAACGTTTAATACACGAATATGATCTTCCGTTACAAGCGGATCTCCTAAATCATCATCTTTGAAGTAAAATTCTACGATTGGTTCTGCAAGTACAGTTCCCTCTTCCATTCCTAATCGTTTTGAAAGACTTCCTGCAATTACATTTCTTGTGACAACTTCTAAAGGAATAATACTCACTTTTTTAACAAGTTGTTCTGTTTCAGATAACTTCTCAACAAAATGTGTTTTAATTCCCACTTCTTGTAACTTTCTGAACAATAAAGTTGTAATTTCATTGTTCAAACGACCTTTTCCTGTAATCGTCTCTTTTTTCTCCCCATTGAAAGCAGTCGCACTATCTTTGTACTCTACCCAAACCATATCTGCTGATTCTGTACGATAAATTCTTTTTGCCTTACCTTCATACAGCAATTCTAGCTTTTGCATTTCGCAAGCCCCCTGTAGTTTGAAAAATGTGAATAATGTTTTTATAAAGAATGGCACAGAATGACTCTATTCTGTGCCATATGAAATTTTACGCTTCGTTTAATCCAAGGCGTTCAAAGATTGTATCAACGTGTTGCATATGATGCTCATAGTTGAAGCATTCATTAATTTCTTCTTGTGTTAACTTGCTTGTAATACGCTCATCAGCTTCTACAAGCTCTTTAAATTGTACTTGTGTTTCCCAAGCTTCCATCGCTTTAGGCTGTACGATATCATAAGCTTCTTCACGTACCATACCTTTGTCGATTAGTGTAAGCATTACGCGCTGAGAATAAATTAAGCCGTATGTTCTTGTCATATTGCGTTTCATATTCTCTGGGTATACAGTTAAGTTTTTAACGATATTACCAAAGCGATTTAACATGTAATTTAATGCGATTGTAGCATCTGGTAAAATTACACGTTCTGCCGAAGAGTGAGAAATGTCACGCTCATGCCATAATGGAACATTTTCGTAAGCTGTCATCATATAACCGCGGATAACACGAGCTAAACCAGTCATATTTTCAGAACCAATTGGATTACGTTTATGTGGCATTGCAGAAGAACCTTTTTGACCTTTTGCGAAAGCTTCTTCAACTTCACGTGTTTCACTCTTTTGTAAACCACGAATCTCAACTGCCATCTTTTCGATAGATGTTGCAATTAGTGCAAGTGTTGACATGTAGTGTGCGTGACGATCACGTTGCAATGTTTGTGTTGAAATTGGTGCTGCTTCTAATCCTAAGTTTTCACAAACATATTTTTCTACGAATGGATCGATATTTGCATATGTACCAACCGCACCAGATAGTTTACCAACACGAACTGTATCAGCAGCTTGTTTGAAACGCTCTACGTTACGTTTCATTTCTTCATACCAAAGACCAAGTTTTAAACCAAATGTTGTTGGTTCTGCATGAACACCATGTGTTCTTCCCATCATGATTGTGTATTTATGCTCTTTCGCTTTGTTAGCTAAAATGCTTACAAAGTTCTCTAAGTCTTTTAATATAATTTCATTCGCTTGTTTTAAGATGTAAGATAATGCTGTATCTACTACGTCTGTAGATGTTAAACCGTAATGCACCCATTTACGTTCCTCACCTAATGCTGGCGTTTCTGATACAGCACGAGTGAATGCAACTACGTCATGACGTGTTTCTTTTTCAATTTCATAAATACGATCAATATCAAATGATGCATGCTCACGAATTTTCTTAACATCTTCTTTTGGAATATCGCCAAGCTCAGCCCATGCTTCACAAGCTAAAATCTCAACTTCTAACCATGCTTTAAATTTGTTCTCTTCCGTCCAAATTGCACCCATTTCTGGGCGTGTATAACGACTAATCATCTTTTTCCCTCCAACAGTTGTTCTTGATGGTCCCAAATATGCAAACTCTTCGCTTTTTCTAGAGCGACTTCAATATTATCATTTAAAATATTAAC
Organism: Bacillus sp. GMs2/2; assembly: GCF_050172095.1. NCBI lineage: Bacteria > Bacillati > Bacillota > Bacilli > Caryophanales > Bacillaceae > Bacillus > Bacillus sp. GMs2/2. The sequence goes on along the minus strand of NZ_JBNLYE010000012.1, from coordinate 2,261 downwards.
ATGCCCCATTTTTCGCTGTGCTTTTGCTTCTTCTTTTCCATACAAGTGTAAATAGCACCCGGTTAATCTATTCACTTGTCTTAGGACCCCTTCTATATGTTCGCCTAAAATGTTTACCATGACAACTGGTTTTAACAAATTTGTTTCTCCTAGAGGTAAATTACAGATTGCTCGAATATGTTGACCAAATTGACTCGTCTCACATGCATCCTGTGTATAGTGTCCTGAATTGTGAGGTCTTGGCGCTAATTCATTAATATAAATCTCACCATTATCTGTAGCAAACATCTCTACAGCTAGTGTTCCCACAAGTGCTAATTCATCCGCAAGTACCTTTGCATAAGCAATTGCTTTTTGAGAAAGCTCTTCTGTAATGCGAGCTGGAACGATAGATTCATGTAAAATGTTATTTACATGAATATTTTCTGCTACTGGAAACACTTTTGTTTCACCACTTACACTACGAATCACAATAACTGATACTTCTTTTTCAAAAGGCACCCATTTCTCTAAAATACATTCTGCTTTATCCACAAGATTTCTTGCTGTCTCAACATCAGCTTCACTTCTTAAAACAACTTGTCCTTTCCCATCATATCCACCTGTCGTCGTTTTTAAGACGGAAGGGAATGATAACTCAGCAATTGCTTCTGTAAGCTGATCTTGATTTTGAACTAATCTATACGTTGCTACTGGTAACCCAGCCTTCTCAATCGCATTCTTTTCTGTAAAACGATTTTGCGTTGTATTTAACAACTGACTACCTTGTGGTAAGTACGCATGTTTTTCAAGCCATTGTAAACATCTATAATCAATATTCTCAAATTCATATGTGACAACATCACTTATCTCTGCTAAATGCTGAATTGCTTTTAAATCATCATATGGTGCAACAATTTCAATATCAGCAACTTGTGCACATGGTGAATGCTTTGTAGGATCTAAAACAGCAATTTTATATCCCATTTCCTTAGCTGCCAATGCCATCATTCTTCCTAGCTGGCCGCCTCCAATAATACCGATTGTTTTTCCAGGTAAAATGATTCTCGTCATACTAGCTCACTACCTTCACGCACATCTTTTTCAATCGCTTCTCGTCTCAATTCTAATGCATCATGTATATCATCATGGAATGATCCAAGTATTTGTGCGGCAAGTAATCCAGCATTCGTTGAACCAGCTTTACCAATTGCAACAGTTGCAACTGGAACACCTCCTGGCATTTGGACGATGGATAATAATGAATCTAAGCCGTTTAATGCTTTTGATTGAACTGGAACTCCAATTACAGGAAGATTTGTCTTCGCTGCAACCATTCCTGGTAAATGTGCTGCTCCACCAGCTCCAGCAATAATAACTTTCAATCCACGTTCACGAGCCGTCTCTGCATATTCAAACATATAATCCGGAGTCCGATGAGCGGATACAACTTTTTTCTCATACGGTATATTTAATTCATCTAAAATGTCACAAGCATATTTCATTGTTTCCCAGTCTGACGTACTTCCCATTATGACTCCAACTAGTGATTTCATATTAGAATCCCCCCGATTCAAATAAAAAAAGCCTGAAATAGAACAGTTTCTCTTTTACTATGAGAGAAAGCGCTCTACTCAGGCATACGTATCCCTTGTGAATAGAAAAATACCGAGTGACTTTCCCTCATAGTCTAACGAATAACGGTCGTTAGGTAGAGACTTGCAGGCCATATCCCCGCGATTATATGAGGTCTTATATTATTGTTTCTATGGTTATATTAACAATATTTCATAAACAATGTCAATAAATAATCGAATGTTTTTTTATTAGTAGTCAATAACGTTCGTGTTTTAGTTATATTCAAAAGAAGAATTGCAACTATATGCAAGAAGAAAAGGGAATTAGAATATATATTTCTAGACATCTATTTTACGTATAATCTTTTAAATGGCACTTCAGTATGTTTTAAATCAAAATATATACACTCTTGTATTATTATAACGATTTAATTTCTAAGGAGGATAACTGTTAAAGAAAGAACTATGCTATTATCCTATTTATTTTTCTCTATTGTAGTAATTTCTGTAATTATTAAATACTTATTTATAGCATCTCATTATTTAAAATATATACTTATGATAGAAATAATGTGTCCTATTTTAAGTATTACTTTAGTGGCTATTTCATTCTTTTTCGTCTTTAGCTTTATTAAATTTATGGATTATAGCATTCGGTAAATAAAAATAAACACAAAAAAACCTAAGTCAAAATGACTTAGGTTC
>NZ_JBNLYE010000011.1:0-47245 GCF_050172095.1 Bacillus sp. GMs2/2 | reverse complement strand
TCATATCCTTATAAAAGTCGTATTCAGTTAGTTCTCTTTTTTTTTCATTCGCTTCATTATTATACTGCATGAGTTTTTCTGAAGACTGTATTAATGCTTCATTCTTCATTTCTTTCCCACCTTATTATGCACTCACTACGACGTTTTGAAATGTCTTCACCCAATTCCCTTTTTCTTCGTGATGCACTAATTTATTTTCCATATGTTCAATATGCATTTCTGTTATTTCTATCTTATTACATATTTTTTCACTCGCATCCTTTAACGCATGATTCATTCTAATCCCTATATTCATTTCCAGCAAATCGAGAGAACTTAACATTTGATCCATTTTTTTCATTACATCTTCTTTCTGAACCATCGCCATATACAAAACGCCTCCTTCTTTGCTTTTCCTTTGTCATGTAATTTCGCCGAATGATTCACCACTCCTGCCCACATGACAAAACTAGTTGTTATTCGTCAAAGAAATCATTTCGTATGTCATTTATAGAAATGGTAACAATACAAAAAGGAGGTGTATTACAATGGCAAAGAACAAAAATGAAAAAAAGAAAAACCAAAACAAACAACAAAATAAACCCGAGACTGGCAATCCAAAGCTAGATGGTCCAAACTTCCCTGCTACATAAAGCGAGACTTTATTACGAACATTTAAATTTCAAATCATCCTTAATCTCCTACTAGCATTACGTTTTGAAATTAAAGTTGTAGCACGCATAGCAGGATTTTTTCAAATTAAGAAGTCCCGTCTTCAAAATGGAAGACGGGACTTCTTTTTTATTATATCATGAACTCATCGATTCTTTTAGCAAAACGGTTTACGATAGATAGCCTATAGATTTGTTCTCTCTTTCTTCTATACCATTCTGTTATATTAACTTCCCCTTTAGGTTCTTCAAGTACAAATAGCACATTCATTTTCATATTTGCACAAAACCAATCTCTCATTTTTATTTCTTCATGTAAAATAACAGGATAAATATCTCTAAGTGTTGGCGTATAAGACTTTCGAGTTTCCTTTGCGTAAACTTCATAATCTTCTCTAGACCCAGTATGTGTAGTTTGCAGTGCAAACTTATAAAACGAACCATTATAAATTGGATGAAACAATAACCATGCTAATTTTTTTCCTAGTTCTATACGCTTTTGTAACGTTTCAAATTGATAAACCGAAAACCCATACATTCTCCCTTCAATTGTTGGGAAGATAACTGCACTAATATGAAGTCTTTCTTGTACTTTAAAAAGCGCAGTATGGAATACATGTTTTTTAAAATATGTGTTCTCAATGACTGGTTTTTGAATTTTATTTTGTTCATTTATAATAAGCGCTGTCATAAGTCTATTCATATCTCTTCTTTCCCAGAAAAGTAACCATTCTTTTTCCATAAAAATTGATACATTGAAGTATTGCAACAAATGAAAGAGAGGTGCATGTCTCTTCTTACTTTCCTCATACAATAATAGCTGAGGAAATGCATCTAAAAAAATAATCCAATTAGCCTGTTCGTACAGAAGAAATAAATGTTTTTTTACCGTTCTAGGTAAAACAGTAGCATAATATCTCCCTTCTAAATCAGTCATATTCCAGCCCGCATTTCTCGAAACCATACTCGCTAAAAAGGCCCACCTGATTTCACTATTTCTTAAATAATATTCTTGATAAGATTGTGTCCGAGAAATATTGTCCACATTAGCTATTTCTGTTTTCTTTTTAATATTGTGAATGATTGCTTTTTCTTCCTCTGTACAAAAATTTTTTTCTCGATTTTGTTTAATTTTCATATAATCATTCCATGTAAACATAAATAAGTCATCATACCTTTCATCAAAAAGGTCACATCTTTTTTCATTTTTTGATATAATCACCTTTGTAAGTAATTCTTAGCAAGTTGGGGGTGGACACACTATGACCATTCGTTACCCAAATGGAAAAAGGTATAATCAAGCTTCACAACCTCAAAAAACACCTATAAAAACACATACTTATAGTAATAGAGGTATGTCCCTTGAAGAGGAATTGAATGAAACAAATCAATATTACTTAACCCATAATATTGCATGTGTACATAAAAAGCCTACACCTCTTCAAATTGTAAAAGTAGATTACCCCGCTCGAAGTGCTGCAGTGGTAAAAGAAGCGTATTTTAAACAACCTTCTACAACAGATTACAACGGTGTATACAAAGGGAAATACATCGATTTTGAAGCAAAGGAAACCAAAAATAAAACTAGTTTCCCACTTCAAAACTTCCACCTTCATCAAATTGAACATATGAAGCAAGTGGTTGCTCATAATGGAATTGCATTTGTTATTATTAAATTTACACTTTTTGATGAATTTTATTTACTAGATGCAAAACATATTATTGCATTTTGGAATCGTCAAAATACTGGTGGACGCAAGTCGATTACGAAAGAAGAAATAGAAGAGCATGGATCCTTATTATCATGCGGTTATCACCCTCGGATTGACTATATCCGTGTACTAGACATGGTTTATTTTTCGTGATAGAGTCATCACTAAGGCTCTTTTTTCGACTTTTGGGGGAGAGAATGAAAGGTAGGAGAAAGTATAATGTCAGATAATTATCGTTCTCGTACAGAACGAAATCATGTGAAAAATCAAGAGAAAAAAACACATAAAGAAGAAAAACCAAAGAAAAAAGGCTCCTTTTTCAAGAAATTCCTTATAGGTTGTCTACTTCTTGGTATCGTTGGTCTTGTAGCCGGCGTTTCCGCTTTCTTTGTTATGGTAAAGGACGCTCCAAAATTAGACAAATCCAAACTTGTTAATCCTTTATCAACAAAGTTTCTCGATAAAAACGGAAATTTCTTCTATGAATACGGTGCTGAAAAACGAACACATGTTACTTATGATCAAATTCCAAAAGTAGTTGAAAATGCATTTCTTGCAACTGAGGATTCGCGTTTCTATGATCATAATGGAATTGATTTTAAACGAACTACAAAAGCAGTTATGGAAAATGTCACTGGTGGTTTCGGTTCCCAAGGTGGTAGTACGATTACACAGCAAGTCGTTAAAAACTACTTTCTAACGATGGACAAAACTGCTAAAAGAAAAGTGCAAGAATGGTACTTATCTTACAAATTAGAGCAACAATACTCTAAACATGAGATTTTAGAAATGTACTTAAATAAGATTAATTTAGGTAACCGTTCATACGGTATTGCGACAGCAGCGCAAAAATATTATGGTAAAGATTTAAAAGACTTGCAATTACATGAAGCTGCTATGCTCGCTGGTTTACCCCAAGGTCCAAACATTTATGATCCAACAAAAAAGGAAAATGTTGAACGAGCAACAAATCGTCGTAATGTCGTATTATCATTAATGAATCGACATGGTTATATAACAAAAGAAGAAATGAATAACGCCGTTAAGATTCCAGTAACTGAGGGCCTTCAACCGTCTTCAGAAGTAACTGAGATGAAGTATCAAGCATTTTTAGATGCGGTTGTAAAAGAAGTTGAAAAAGAATATCCTGATGTAAATATCGGTTCAGATGGTTTAACGATTCATACAACACTTGATCAAGATGCTCAAGATTACGCCGACAAAATTATGGATGGCAATCTTATTAAGTATCCGGACGATCAATTCCAAGGTTCATTCGTATTTATGGATACACAGTCTGGAGAAGTTCGAGCAATTGGTGCTGGACGTAAAGAAAGTAAGTCTACTTTCAAAGGTCATAATATGGCAACTGATTTAAAACGCCAAGTTGGTTCAACAATGAAACCAATTTTCGACTACGGTCCGGCAATTGAAAATTTACAATGGTCTACATACCATCAATTAAACGACTCAGAGTATACGTATTCCAATGGTAAGAAAATACAAAATGCAACAAAGAGTTACAAAGGTGACGTTTCACTACGTGAAGCTTTGAAAAAGTCATTAAACATTCCAGCTTTAAAGACAGCACAAACAGTTGGTCTTAATAAGTCAAAAGAATTTGCTGAAGGTTTAGGCATGACCTTTAAAGAAGGAAAAGTCTACGAATCAACAGCAATCGGTAGTAACGATAGTTCTCCATTAGAAGTAGCAGGTGCATATGCAACCTTTGGTAATAGTGGTAACTATAATAAACCACACTTCGTAAAAGAAGTAACCTTCCCGGACGGGAAAAAGAAAAGCTTTAAACCGAAAGAACATCGCGCAATGCAAGACTATACAGCATATATGGTTACTGACGTTCTTCGTGACGTAGTAAAACCTGGTTCTGGTGGTACAGGTCCAACAGCATACGTTTCAGGTGTTGACGTAGCAGGTAAAACAGGAACACAAAACTTTGATGAATCAGTTCTTCAAAAATATGACATCCCAGCTGATGCAAACAGAGATAGCTGGTTTGCTGGATATACGCCACAATACACAATGGCTGTTTGGACCGGTTACGAAAAAGATGGTCCAAAAAATTATGTTAGCGATCGCTCCACTAGAATTGCACAGCAAATGTTCCAAGTAATGATGAGCAAATTCGCTACAGATAAATCACGCTTTGAACGTCCTTCTTCTGTACAAGAAATAAACGGAGAGTTATACGTAAAAGGTGCGAAAAAAGATGCAATTAAACAAATTAAAGTAGATGCCCCTAGTGGTCTGAATGTCACTTTTGATGGCGCTAGCACAGTTACACTAAACTGGTCTGGACCAGCAGAAGTTGATGCATATGCAGCCAGCTATAAAGCAACTGACGGTTCAAGTGGTAGCCTATCAATAAGTGGTACGACAGCTACTCTTGGTGGTATTAAACCAGGTGTTACTTACAGCTTCTCTGTAGTAGCGAAAAAAGGTACTGGCACAAGCCCAGCAGTTGGTGCATCCTTCACTGCGCCTGGCGGAACTCCAGATGCAAAAAAAGCTGAAGAAGAGGCTAAGAAAAAGGCCGATGAAGAAGCTAAGAAAAAAGCTGATGAGGAAGCCCAGAAAAAGGCTAATGAAGATAAAGTAAAACAAGACGAAGCTAAGAAAAAGGCTGAAGAAGAGGCTAAGAAACAACAAGAACAGCAACAGCAAGAACAACAACGTAAACAGCAAGAACAACAACGTAAACAGCAAGAAGAAGCTCAAAAGAAAGCTGATGAGGAAGCTAGAAGGAAAGCTGAAGAAGAAGCTAAGAAAAAAGCTGAAGAAGAAGCTAAGAAGAAAGCTGAAGAAGAGGCCAAGAAAAAAGCTGAAGAAGAGGCTAAGAAACAACAAGAACAGCAACACCAAAATCCCGGAGGAGATACACCTCACGCAGACGGTGCTGTTGTTACAACAGAGTCCTAATATACAAAAAAGAAGTCCGTTTCTCTTAACGAGAAGCGGACTTCTTTTTTGTTATCATTTTCTTTACATACAGCTTTTCTATTTCGATATACAACTGCGCTAATTGAATATAAGAATGATAATTACTCGGTTTCTTTATAATGAATGAATATCTTTCCATAAAATTAACAGGTTGCACTTTTAATTTATTCGTATTTATTTGCATTTCATTCAAACTATGAACAGGTTGTTCATTTAGCCAATAGACAACCGATAACAAGTGAGCTGCAAAAAGAATCATTGGTCCCTCAGCCTCTTGCTTATTTCTATTTCGAAACAGTATAGCAATGTCTTCATGCTTATTTTTCCATACATTCAACATCGCTGGAATGCTGTTTTCAATTTCCTTCCATGGCTCATACTGTCTTTCAATATCAAATATAAAGTAAGTATTTTGTATTATCTCTTCAAAAGAATTGTCTGTATGATACTTAATTAAATTTACACTTTCTTTAAAAAATGGTAAACAGTGAAATTCTTTCGGTATTTCTATAACTCGTTCCATCCTTTATTTCACCTTCATTCGCTTCTTTCCTTCACGACATACTTCTAACAGTCTGCATTCCTCACATTGCGGTCGTTGTGCTTTACAATGATAACGTCCAAAGAAAATCATACGATGATGTGTAACTCCCCACTCATCCATTGGTACTTTCTTCATTAATGTTTTTTCTACTTCTAACACAGAGTCTTTCCATCTACACATAGCTAATCGTTTACTCACTCGCTCCACATGTGTATCAACAGCAATTGCCGGAATTCCAAACGCTACGGAAACTACAACATTCGCTGTTTTCCTTCCTACACCTGGTAATTTCGTAAGTTCATCTCGATCGTTCGGTACTTCTCCATTATAGTCATCTAATAACATTCGGCATAATTTTTGAATGTTTTTTGCTTTATTTCTATACAATCCGATAGAGCGTATATCTTGTTGTAATTCTTCTAGAGAAACACTTAAATAATCTTCTGGTGTTTTATATTTTTGAAATAAATTTCTTGTCACTTTATTTACAAGTACATCCGTACATTGTGCAGATAACGCCACCGCGATTACAAGTTCAAATGGATTATCATGAACCAATTCACAATGTGCTTCTGGATACATATCCGCCATTGTGTCTAAACAATAACGGATTTGCGTTTTGTTAAGCATATTTTTCCTCCTATATTACTGCTCCAACCAATTATAAAAAGGCACTTTTCCAGTAAATTTCGTCTCTTGTTTTGTCATTTGTTGTGCCCTTTGTTGATTCGCTCTAAATTTTTGACCTTGATTTTGAGCCTGATCTACCGTTTTAATTCCATTCTTTTTCCACTCAAATAAAATACGATCAATATATCGGAAATTTAGTTTTCCACTCATTACAGCTTCTCTAAGAGCCGCTTGAATTAAATTTGGATGATGTTGATCTTGGTCCTCCCACATCCCTAACGTTTCACATTCGAACGGCGAAAGTGGTCTTCCAAATTCTTTTTCAAATACTGTATATAAATTTACTTGTAGCTGTTTTTTTTCTTTTTGCTCTTCCTCTATTGATTCATCCATTAAGAAATGTAATATTTTTTCCCATAACGGTTGTAAAGAATAACTTTCGCACATCATCGCTTCTGATCTTTGTCCACCTTCTAGTGATAAAAAACCTTTTTGAATCAACGTCTGAATTACTTCCATACATTTCATTTCCGTTATCGTCATCCGTTCAGAAATCTCTGAAGGAGTCGGAAACGAATTACCTGATTCTAAAAATGTGTGTACATGAAGTACAACCATAAATTCCGTCTCATTTAAACCTAATTTTTTATAATGCATCATAAGCAATTTTGGAATTGCAATGCTTCCCTGCTCAAACCACTGTAACATCATTTTCTTTTTCATCACCAAACACCTCGCTCTCTAGTATAACACACCTTTAGCTATTTCTTTTTGCCACAATCCGTCAAAAAAACCTCCCCATTAATAGGGAGGTTTTTTATATTACATGAATGAAATATAAAATTAAGCTTGCACTTTACTTTTCATAAATGTATGGATGCGCTCTAATGCTTTCTCTACTTGTTCAAGAGATGTCGCATATGATAAACGAACATTATTTGGAGCACCAAATCCTGTACCTGGTACAAGAGCCACTTTTTCCTCTTCTAATAGAGCTTTTGCCCAATCATCAACTGTTGCATATCCTGATAAAGCTACAGCTTCTTTTACGTTAGGGAATAAGTAAAATGCCCCTTGCGGTTTAATACAAGTAAAGCCAGGGATTTGAATTAATTTATCATAAATGATGTTTAATCTCTCTTCAAAGGCTTGACGCATTGTTTCCACAGGTTCTTGTGAGCCTGCATATGCCGCAATTGCGCCGTATTGAGCGATTGAAGTAGGGTTTGACGTACTATGACTCGCTAAATTCGTCATTGCTTTAATAAGCTGCTTATTTCCTGCAGCATATCCAATACGCCATCCTGTCATAGAATGAGATTTAGATACACCATTAATAATAAGTGTTTGTTCTTTTAATGCATTAGAAAGCTGGGCAATTGAAGTATATTCTACGCCACCATAAATTAATTTTTCATAAATTTCATCAGAAACGATTAAAATATCATGTTCTAAACATACTTCTCCAAGCTGTTGTAATTCTTCTTTGCTATAAATCATTCCTGTTGGATTGCTCGGTGAATTAATAATAACTGCTTTCGTTTTCTCTGTAATTGCCTCACGCAGCTGCTTTGCTGTAATTTTGTACTCATTGTCTTCTAAACCTTCTACATAAACCGGCTTACCGCCAGCAAGCTTTACTTGCTCTGGATAGCTTACCCAGTAAGGAGTTGGGATGATAACTTCATCTCCCTCATCAAGTAATACTTGGAATAATGTATATAATGCATGCTTTGCACCATTACATACAATAATTTCAGATGGATCATACGCAATACCTTGATCGCGAGTAAATTTCTTCACAATTTCTTGTTTTAACGATTGTAATCCACCTGTTGGTGTATACTTCGTATGCCCTTCTAACATCGCTTTATGTGCAGCATCCATAATATGCTCTGGTGTATTAAAGTCAGGTTCCCCTGCCCCTAATCCAATTACATCATGACCCTCTGCTTTTAATGCTTGTGCCTTTGCTGTAATTTCTAAAGTTGAAGACGGTGTTAAAGCAGCTACTCGCTTTGCTAATTTCATTTGTAGTTCCCCCTACATCTATTTTTCAATGCTATATCGTCTTAAAAATTTTCCATCTTTAAATTCAAGATAGTAATAACTATAACGATTGTCATCATCAATATATGTAACTTCCCATAGTGGTACATCATTTTCAAAGCCTAATTTCACTTTCATAATCTCTTTCGGCTTACTTTTTGATTCCTTACTTTCATTGCCGACTTGCTCTATTGTTCTTTGTATAGCCTCTTTTTCAGAAATACCTTCGCTCTTTTTCCTTACTACAGTATCCCCTTTTTTCTCAGGCACCCAAACGATAAGTTGTTCTCCCTTTTCATCTGTACCTTGCACGACTATATATGCAGATTTTCCGTTGTAATAATCAACAGATTTCACCTTTGTAAGCTTTGCTTTTTCTTTAGCAATTTCTACAAATTTCGACTCTTTTGGAATTTTCTTTCCCATCGCTTTATTATAAACATACGCCCCATATATTCCGCTAGCAACGATAACAATAATGATTGCAAAGATCCACTTTTTCATTGTATCACTACGTTCTGTAAATCGTAAATACAGCTGTTTCTTTATCTTTTTCGTCTAATGCTAGTCCGAACATGAGGTCCTGCTCTTTTAACGTACGATTTAAACTATCAACAATTTTATACAAATCCGACGAATATTTAATACGCGTCGTTGATAGTACTTCGATTTTCTTATCCATGAAAAAACTCCTCCGTTACACAAAAATTTCTAATTATAGAAGAACGCAATGCGGTTACAATAAGAGTACATTCTTTACAACCCCTGCTTCATCACCCATCTATTATAGCAGGACATGTACAGCAAAAAAAGGTTTCAAGTCGAAAACCAACACATTTTGTATACAAGAAGTAAGAAAAATAAAATTCCTCCTACCCACATTTTTTACGCCTGAAGTTTATAAGTACTTCAGGCGTATTTTTCTTCCATTTTTATTCATTTGATGGTTCTTCTAATTGTACTAACAATTCTTCTAATGGTCCTTCATAAAGAGGTACGTTAGGAATCGATTGTAGAAATCGTTTTCCATAGGAAGAACTCGTCAAACGACGATCTAACACTACTACCGTTCCTGTATCTGTATTCGTTCGAATTAAGCGGCCGAATCCTTGTTTGAAACGTAATATTGCTTGTGGGAGCGCTAATTTAGCGAATACATCTTCACCTTGATTTTTTAGCCACTCACCTTTCGCTTCCATCATCGGCTGATGAGGAGGTGTAAATGGTAGACGGACTATAACAAGACAACTTAAGGCATCTCCAGGAATATCTATTCCTTCCCAGAAACTGCTCGTCCCTAATAAAATTGATTTGTCGAACTCTTGAAACTTTCGAATTAAGCGGCTTCGACTTCTATTATTCACACTTTGGGTGAGTAATAAATAACCCTCTAATTCATCATTATTTTTTAAATTCGCATACGCTTCTTTTAACATTTCATACGAAGTGAATAAAACGAGCATTCTGCCTTTTGTGGCTTTTGCTATCTTTGCAATATGTTCCGATACAGATTCAATATATCGCTCATTACTTACTTGCTTAATAAAAGGTACATCCGTTGAAACCATTAATTTCATCTGTTCATCATAACGAAATGGTGACGGAACCTTTAATGTATTTGGAGCGAAATCATGTAAACCAAGTTCCTCTTTTATATAATCAAACGTATCGTTAACTGTTAGTGTTGCGGATGTAAAAATAACACTCTTTTTTTCTGTTAAAAATTCATCAGCAAATCTTTCACCAATATGGACAGGCTGTGCGTATAGAACTGTTGAATGAATCGTCCCTTTCGTTTCAGTCTCCATCCAAGTTACATACGAATTCTTTTCTAATACGAGTAACTGTAATGATTCTGCCATCTTTCTCAGCAACTCAATTAAATGCATAAATTCACCTGTTACAACATGCATCTCCCATTCTAACTTACTTTGCAATATATCCACTTGCTTCTCAAGAGCAGTTACTACCCTTCTTAATTCATATATAAAACGATTTGTTAATTCGACGATACTATCCCACAACTTACCTTTTTCTAGTTCTGCGTTATACCTATAGATGAGCGGCATATTATTCGTTCCTTGCTCTTGCTTTGTTTGTTTAAATATAAAAGTACGTAACATTTGGAAGAGTTCATCCGCATCAAACTTAAGTTCCTTCAAACTATAACTTATCATACGGAAAGTTGAACGAGATGCTTGCTCTGATTTTTTCATCATTTTATATACTTTGGAGAGTACATCTTCTGTTTCTAGCGTCCCAAGACGAGATATAACCAATTGAAAATACATACAAGAGAACTGTTCACCCAATGTTCTACTCGCAGCTTCTTCAATATGGTGAGCTTCATCAAAAATAATATGTTCGCATGAAGCAAACAACGGTTCTTCACTTGAAAAATCTTGAAATAATAACGCATGATTTGTAATAACGATATCTGCAAATAAAGCTTTATTCTTCGCTCGCTGATAAAAACAACGACTAAACCAATTACTTTGCATACCGCCTGGACTATACGCATCGCTACAAATACGATTCCAAAGTAACTTTCCGCCCTCAGGAATATTTAATTCGTCTCGATCACCTGTTTCAGTTTGCAATAGCCAAACTAAAATCTTCGCCTTCGTAAGTGCCATATCATAATTTTTTTCTTCCTCTTGCAAAGCATACTCAAATTTATGTAAGCATAAATAATGCTTTCTTCCTTTTAGAAGAGCTGCCTCAAATGAAAATGGCATTATTTTTTGTAATAACGGAATTTCTTTTTCTAATATTTGTTGTTGGAGTTGTACCGTTTGTGTACTTATAATGACAGGTTCTTCTTTTCTCTTTGCAAAATAAAGACTAGGAAGCAAATAAGCAAGAGTCTTTCCTGTTCCTGTACCCGCTTCAATTAGTGAAAAACGAGAATCTCTTAACGCCGTATATATCTCTTTCATCATCAGTTGTTGACTTTCTCTTCTTTCAAACTTTGGCATATGTGATTCCAATTTATCCATCGTTTTATTCAAGAAAGCATCAAACTTTGATGAACACGTTTCTCCAAGGTTTAAGGAATAGTTCCGCTTTTTCAGCGCAATATTTCGATGTATTTCATACTCCGCTATATCTTCTTTACCGTGCATTACTTTCTTTAAAATATTTTCAGAAAGCACATCAGCTATATCGCTTTGGAACACATCACTTAATTCATAAAGCGATTGCAACGTGACAAGTGGTAACTTTTCAATTTCATTTAAAAATTGTAAAAATAATTCCGCTGTTGCAAGAGCATCACTATCCGCACGATGTGGTTGATCGTGCTCTAGTTCATGCTTCTTAGCTAAATCACGTAATTTATAACTATCGGCTGTCGGCAAAAGAATTTGAGCCAATTCAACCGTGTCGATTTTCGGACAATGTATTTCTGTATATCCAGCTTGCCTTAATTCTTCATTTAAAAAATTCCAATCAAAGTGAACATTATGCGCAACGAAAGCCGCACCTTGTAATAGCTCAACAATCATCGGGGCTACATCTTGAAATAACGGGGCTTGTTTTACAAGACTTTCATCAATCCCTGTTAATTCTGTAATAAATGGTGGGATCTCTCTCTTTGGGTTAACAAAAGACGAAAAAATCTCCAATATCTCTCCATCTTCTACTACAACAGCTGCAATTTGGGTAATTTTATCCTTCCCATCTTTCCAGGAGTTCCCTGTCGTCTCTAAATCAACAACGACATAACGCTTACTCATATATGTAACACCTCAATTTCTTACCTTTCAAACAACAATAATTTATATAATGTTACTATACCACGTTTTATCTCATCTTAATGAAAAGATGCACAAAAAAGCTATCTCCGCAATGGAGATAGCCTTTCTACTTATAATATCGTACCCGCTTTTTCAGCACCTAACATTTCAATAATTTGATTATTATCGTCTAATACTGCAATTTTTGGTTCTTGTTTATGAATCTCTTCTTCCGTAACTAGCCCATAACAAATAATAATTACTTTGTCCCCTGGTTGTACAAGCCTTGCCGCAGCACCGTTTAAACAAACAACACCACTACCGCGTTCCCCTTTAATAACGTATGTCTCTAAGCGAGCACCATTATTATTATTTACAATTTGGACTTTTTCGTTTTCTACAATATTTACTGCATCCATTAAGTCTTCATCAATTGTAATACTACCTACATAATTTAAATTTGCCTCCGTTACAGTTGCACGATGTAACTTTGCTCTCATCATTGTGCGAAACATAGATGCTCCCCCTTATTTAACTGTTAATGTTATATTGTCAATTAATCTTACATTTTCAAACTTAACTGCAATAGCTAAAATGATTCTTCCTTTGACTTTCTCTACCATTGTTAATGACGGATATGCATATAAATCTGCATAATCTACAGTGCCTTTCGTATGCGTCTCAATATACTCTTTCACAAGATTTGTAATGATTTCGGGATTACGTTCACCTGCCTCAATTCTTTCTTTCGCTATACATAGGCTGCGGTATAAATGAAGAGCTTCTTCACGTTCATCTTGTGATAGGTACACGTTACGAGAACTTTTCGCTAAACCATCTTCTTCCCTTACAATATCAACTGGTACGATTGTAACTGGAATATTGAAATCAGTTACAAACCCTTCAATTACTGCAACTTGTTGAGCATCTTTCATACCGAAATAAGCACGCTTTGGCAGCGTAATATTAAATAGTTTCATTAGTACAGTTGCAACACCAGCAAAATGACCAGGTCTTTGTTGACCGCATAATACGTCCGTGCGCTTCACAACTTCTACCGTTGTTGTTTGTTCTGCTGGATACATTTCTTCTACACTCGGATAAAATAAATAATCTACACCGTTTTCTTTTGCTACATTTTCATCTCTATCAATATCACGAGGATATCGATCTAAATCTTCATTTGGGCCAAATTGTAGTGGGTTTACAAATACACTTAAAACTACAGTTTCATTTTCTTCTCTTGCCTTACGTAATAAAGTAGCATGGCCTTCATGTAAATAACCCATTGTTGGAACAAAACCAATACTCTTTCCACTTGCACGAAGTTCGCTCGTAATTTGCTGCATCTCTTGCACTGTAGTTACGATTTTCATTATTGTTTTCCTCCATATAACGCTAAGCATTCTTCCTCTTTCATTGTGAACGAATGTTTTTCTTCAGGAAATTGCCTTGTCTTTACTTCAGTAACATATTGTGAAATCCCACGCACAATCTCCTCTTGAACAGACGTATATTGCTTCACAAATTTCGGAACACGATTTACGCCGTATGAGATAAGATCATGATAAACAAGCACTTGCCCATCTACTTTTTGTCCTGCGCCAATCCCAATTGTCGGTATTGTTAGTTGCTCTGAAATAAGTTCTGCTAACTGCATTGGTACACATTCTAACACAAGCGCTATTGCACCAGCTTCTTCACATTTCTTTGCATCTTCTATTAATTTTTTTGCACTCTCCGCATCTTTTCCTTGCACTTTATATCCACCCAACACTCCTACAGATTGAGGGGTTAAACCTAAATGCGCTACAACAGGAATTCCTGCGTTCGTCAAATATTGAATCGTCGATATAACTTCTCCAGCACCTTCTACCTTCAGTGCGTGTGCCCCGCTCTCTTGAACGATGCGGCGTGCATTCACCATCGTTTCTTGTAATGATACGTGATACGACATAAATGGCATATCAGTTACAATAAACGTCTCTTTCGCTCCGCGGCGTACAGCTTTCGTATGATGAATCATATCCTCTACTGTTACAGGTACTGTTGAATCGTATCCGAGTACAACCATTCCAAGAGAATCTCCAACTAGAATCATATCAACTTTAGCTTCTTCTGCTAATTTAGCAGATGGATAATCATACGCCGTTAGCATTGTAATCGGCTCACCTTGCTCTTTCATCTTCAAAAAATCTGTTTTTGTTTTCAAAAACTACTCCTCCTTTATGCAGGAGAGAGGAGATGGCCGAAATCATATAAAAAAACCCCTCTGGCCATAAAAGGGCAGAAGGGTTGTGTGTTAGTCGGCATTATTCATCCCTCTGTCCCAGTCCGTTATTGGATCAAGGCAGAATCCAAGTTATTATTTTTCGTATGACTTCGAATCATGGTGCAGTTCGCTCTGATACTGCCCACATTCGAACTAATTATAGCAAACTACAAAAAGGAATTACTACATTTTTTCGAAAAAATAATTTTTTATTCTTATTACGGTATATGAAATTTAACAAGAGAGTATATATGCTATACAGTTTTTATGGATAATTCAATCCTGAAAAGATACATGTTTTTTCAACGCATGTTAAAAAAGTCCAAGTTAATTTTTTCTGTAATCAATTTAACTATATAGTATAACTCTTAAACTAATGATGCAGGTTAATTGAGGAAAGTACTTAACAAAGGAGAATTGCAGATGTCTATGAACAGGTGGTTATTTCGATTCAGCAGTTTGCTTGTAATGATTGTATGGTGGATGTCTTTAGGATCCTCCCAAGTATTTGCCTCAGTTCATGTCGTAACACAACCCACCGATTTAACGAAAGTGATTGAGGTTGAACTAAATGATGATTACTTTAATCCAAATGTCATCACGATTCCGCTTGAAGGATCAACAACATTACTATTGAAAAATAAAGGTAAAAACGAGCACACCTTTACAGTGAAAAAACTCGGTATTGACGTCGTAGTCCAGTCAGGAAAAGAAAAGAATATTACCGTGAAACCTAAAAATACTGGTACATATGAATTAATATGTCGATACCATCTTCTTAAAGGAATGACAGGCAAAGTAATCGTCAAATAACATGCCAGGTCAACTCGACGGAAGCTATTTTGAAATGAACTTTAAATATGAAAAGAATTTATTATCATGTTACAAATTCAACTCAAAACTATTGAAATAAAAAGAAGTTCCAAAAGAGGAACTTCTTTTACTTAATTTCGATATCTGCAGAATGAATATGATGTACTTTCCCCTCATGATCCTCCAGAAGTAATACACCATCCTCTGTGATTCCTTTTGCTAACCCCGTAATTGTCTCTCTCATCGTTCGAGCGGTAATTTCTTTCCCGATGCTCACAGCGTAACTTTCCCAAAGAATTTTAATGACAGAGAAACCATTTTGTAAATATTCTTCATATAATTTTTCTAGTTGTAAATAGATTTGTTGCATAAGTTCTGCACGAACAATCGGCTTACCTGATTCAATCGCTAATGAAGTAGCGATGTGCTGAATTTCTTCATCAAAATGTTCTTGCTTTTGATTCGCATTAATACCGATGCCCATAATGACAGCATTAATTTTATCAGGATCCGCTTGCATTTCTGTTAATATACCTACAGCCTTTTTACCTTGAATTAAAATATCATTTGGCCATTTTATTCCTACGTTTACACCTGTACATTTTTCAATTGCCTGTGCAACACTAACAGCCGCTAACAAAGTAAGTTGCGGTGCATGATGAACTGGGATTGACGGGCGTAAAATAATACTCATCCAAATCCCTGTTCCTTTTGG
Source organism: Bacillus sp. GMs2/2 (assembly GCF_050172095.1). Classification (NCBI taxonomy): domain Bacteria; kingdom Bacillati; phylum Bacillota; class Bacilli; order Caryophanales; family Bacillaceae; genus Bacillus; species Bacillus sp. GMs2/2. The sequence goes on along the minus strand of NZ_JBNLYE010000011.1, from coordinate 31,162 downwards.
TGAATGCCATTTTCTGCTTAAACGACCTCTTCCCGCTGTTTGTTCTTCTGCTACAACGACAGTTCCTTCTTCTGCACCTTCATAAGCAAGTTTTGCTGCAATGTGCTGCGTTGATTCAACAGTTTCTTCAAAATACACTGTTCTACCAATCCGCTTCGTTTGTAGCCCTAACTGAATTTCATTAGCAGTCACTTTGTCTGGCTTACTTGCAATTCGGTAACCTAATCGGCGCACAGCTTCAAGTTCATATCCCTCACTCCGGAGATCCTCCATATGTTTCCACACAGCAGTTCTTGAACAACCAAGTTTATCACTAATTGTTTGGCCGGATACAAACTCGCCATCCGCTTCAGAAAAAACTTGCAATAACTGCTTTCTTATAGTAGATTGCATCCTTGCAGCCACTCCCTTATACGCTCTTTCTCATTAACTACGTTTCCTTGTACGATTGCTTCTTCGATTTTCTGAAGCATTTCAGCAACCCACGGACCAGGCTTTTTGTTTGCCCAGTTTAATAAATCATTACCAGTCACATTCATTTCTTGACGTTCCTGGATTGGCAATGCATGAAACATTAATTGTACTCGTTCAACAGATGTAGGGTCATAGCTTTCAATCATCGCTTCATGTACTCTCTCTGCCATTTCAGCGATATGAATTCCCGTTTTATAAAGAAGGACTGTATCCCAATCCTTCTCCTTTCTAGTACGAATTGCCAATAAAACTGCAACAATATCTTTTATTTTTTTATTCGAAAACTTCCATTGACGTAAAAAGACAGATGGATGTTCTTCTCCGATACAATATAAGAAAAATGCCCACGCCTCAATATCCGTTTCGAAAGAATCCCATTTATACTGCGTAGCTTTTAACAGTCTCTCTTCTGACATTTGTAAATATGGCAAATGAGAAAATAGCTTCGTCTCTACTAATTCTTTGAGACCTTTCACACAATATGTACCAGTTAACAGTTTCTCAAACTCTACTGTAATACGCTCAATTGCTATATGTTCTAGCAAATGCCCATGCGTTTCAATCGCTTGCTTCGTTTTCATTTCTAATGAAAAACCTAACGTGCTTACAAACCGAATACCACGCATCATTCGCAGGGCATCTTCTTGAAAACGATCCGCAGCATTTCCAACTGTCACAATTTTTCTCTGTTGAATGGCTTCCTGTCCAGCAAATAAATCAACCATTTTGCCTTCTTCTGTCATAGCAATTGCATTCATCGTGAAATCACGACGTTTTAAATCCTCTTCTAATGAACGAACAAATTGAACACTACTAGGTCTTCGAAAATCTTCATATTCGCTTTCTGTTCGAAAAGTAGTTACCTCATAAGGCTCACCATTTTCTACAACAATTACAGTTCCATGCTCAAGACCAACAGGAACATTTCTTGGGAATATAGCCATCACTTCTTCTGGTAGAGCAGATGTCGCAATATCAATATCTCCAATCGGCCTATCGATAATAAGATCTCGTACGCTCCCACCAACAAAGTAAGCCTCATGTCCTTGTTGCTTTAATGTCTCAATAATAGAACTAGCTTTTTTAAATCTTTCCATTTTTGTCATCCCTTAGTACGTCATAGTAAATCGTTTCATATTGTGAAACAATTTTTTCTGAGCGAAATTGCTCATAAACACTTTCTCTTGCTCGTTCTCCCATATTACGGTGAAGTTCCTCGTCCTTTAATAGCTGAATAGCTTGATTTGCCACTCCTGTTGTATCGCCAACTTCACATAAATATCCTGTTTCCCCGTGTTGAATAACCTCTGGAATACCTCCAACCCGCGTTCCGATACAAGGTACACCACACGCCATTGCTTCTAATAAAACAAGACCAAAACTTTCCTTCTCTGATAGAAGCAACATTAAATCACTCATCGCAAGTAGTTCTGCAACATTATCTTGCTTCCCTAGGAATAAAACGCGATCTTCAATATGTAAATTCTTCACTATCTGTAAAATCGTACAGAATTCTGGTCCGTCTCCAACAAGAAGCAACTTCGCATCTACTTCTTTAACAATTTTAGCAAATGCCTGAACAACATCCTGCACACGTTTCACTTTACGGAAATTCGAAATATGAATAAGTACTTTTTCACTCTCACTTATACCGTATTCTTTCTTTAATTGAGACATATTACGCTTGAAATATACACGTTCGTCTATAAAGTTATATACCGTTTGAATTTCTTTACTTGGTTTTACAAGCTCATGTGTTTCGTTAATTAATGAATGCGAGACAGCAGTGACAACATCTGATTGCTCAATACCAAAACGAATTAAATTATTTAACGAAGGGTCGGAACCTAACACAGTAATATCTGTTCCATGTAAGGTTGTAACAATTTTAATACGCTCTCCGATCATTTGTTTTGCTAAATATGCACAAATTGCATGTGGTATTGCGTAATGCACATGTAAAATGTCTAAGTTTTCTCTTTGTGCAACCTCGGCCATTTTACTTGCTAACGCTAAATCGTATGGTGGATATTGAAATACAGAGTATTGATTTACCGTCACTTCATGAAAATAAATGTTTGGATATACTTTATTTAACCGGAATGGTAAACCCGATGTAATAAAGTGAATTTCATGCCCACGTTCCGCCAATTGCTTTCCTAATTCTGTTCCAACAACTCCAGAACCACCTACAGAAGGATAACATGTAATACCTATTTTTAATTTCATTTACATCCCCCTAATAAATCAGCATGTAATAAAACCGGTTTCTTACTCATAAATCCCTCGGCATACAAGACTCCAACTTCTTTTCCAAACATCTTCTCACGAGCGATTACAGTTTCAACGTAACCTTCTGTTAACGGTGTCTTAACACCATCGCTCCCTGTTGAAAACTGACTTTCATACGCTTCTAATGCTTCCACCTTTATAGAGAGGTACTCACTTATATCTATACAAAAATTCGGTTTATGAAAACCATTAATCATATAATTATAAAAAGACTCCACACGATGTGGTGAAAGTTCCGGCATATATTTACGGATTCCTGCTGAAAAAATAGCCTCTTCCACAAGCTTTGCACAATTTGCATGATCTGGATGGCGATCTTCATAGTACGGTGCAAAAACTAGTTTTGGTTTATATGTACGGATCACCTTGACAATTTCACGTATATACTCTTCTTTCATATACAAACCACGGTCTGGCATCGCTAAATTCAGCCTCGTTTTTACTCCCATTATACGAGCTGCAACCTTCGCTTCTTCTTTTCTCAACTCTATCGTTCCATTTGAAGAAAGATCAGCTTCTGTTAAATCACAAATACCTACTTCATACCCTTGCTTTGTATATTTAGCGATGGTACCAGCCATGCCGATTTCAACATCATCGGCATGAGCACCAAACGCTAATATATGTAATCCACTCATAATTGTTCCCCTCATTTTCTTAACTTACGATAATCTAAATCTCCTCGCTCTAATGCGTGCATTAACATTTCAGCACTTGCCATATTCGTTGCAAGTGGAATCGCATATACATCACATAAACGAAGCAATGCATTCACATCCGGTTCATGCGGCTGTGCTGTTAATGGATCGCGGAAGAAAATCACCATATCTAAGTCGTTCTTTGCAATCATTGCACCAATTTCTTGATCTCCACCAAGAGGGCCAGATTGATATCTTGTTACAACTAATCCAGTCGCTTCCATAATACGAAGCCCTGTCGTTCCTGTTGCAAATAATTCATGTTGTTCAAAAATTGGTTTATATGCGTATGCAAACGAAACCATATCATTTTTCTTTTTGTCATGTGCGATTAAGGCAATTTTCATCCGTTGTCTCCCCTTTAGTCGATAATATTTTCTAAACCGTACACAAGATGATCAAGGTTCATTACTGTCTCAATTGATAGTTTTACACCTGACATAAATGATGCACGATTGAATGAATCATGACGAACTGTTAACATTTGTCCATCTCCACCGAACATTACTTCTTGGTGTGCAATAAGCCCTGGCAAACGTACACTATGAATGTGAATACCGTCTACATTTGCACCACGTGCACCTGCTAGTTGCTCTACTTCTTTTGGATGACCTTGCTGCTTTGATTCACGATTTTGACGAATTAACTCTACCGTTTTTACAGCTGTACCAGATGGTGCGTCTAATTTTTGATCATGATGTAATTCAATTACCTCAACATCTTGGAAATATTTCGCTGCCATTTGTGAGAATTTCATCATAAGAACTGCACCAATTGCAAAGTTTGGAGCAATAATTGTTCCTACTGCTTTTTCTTTTGCATTCTCTGTTAAACGTGCCAATTCTTCTTCTGTAAATCCAGTTGTACCAATAACCGAACGAAGTCCACGCTCAACTGCAAGTGTAACGTGTTGTTTCCCCACTTCTGGTGTTGTTAAATCTAACAACACATCTGCTTCTACTTCATCTAAACAAGTATGTAAATCAGCGTAAATCGGTGCATGTAATGCTGGCATGCCAGGTAAATCAGAAATCTTCTCACCACCATGCTTATAATCCACTGCTGCTACTAAATTAAAATGTTCCGTTCTTTCCATAAGAAGAACTGCTTCATGTCCCATACGTCCTCTTGGTCCGGCGATAATTACTTTAATTTCTTTCATTATTCTTTCTCTCCCTCATCAATACGTGTCCAGCGATCTTTATCACGTGTATTAAATTTATTCATTACAATGTTATGTGCTGTCTCTAAATCAATATTTAAACTATTTGCCATACAAATCATAACAAATAATACATCTCCAAGCTCTTCTTCAATACTTCTTTCTTTTTCAGTTGTTTTCTTCGGTTTCTCACCATAATAATGATTTACCTCTCTTGCAAGCTCTCCCATTTCTTCCGTTAAACGAGCCATCATTGCAAGCGGACTGAAATAACCTTCTTTAAACTGACCAATATATGCATCTACTTCTTTCTGCATATCTTTCATCGTTTTTGCTTCCATACTATTCACCTCTAATCCTTCCTCTTTCATGTTAGCCAATTCATCGCGATTTGACAAATATTATTCCCCGCCAAACACCTATTTGCGACCCATTTTTGGATAGACTATAATAAAGTGAAACTTCTTTTGCGTTTTTTTGCAAAAGATTAGTTGAACTAATCGGGTTCCTACGGCTGGTTCTCCTTTCTTCAGAGCTTTATCTCCTACCAGCCGTTGGTACGGGGTAAAGTGAAACTTCTTTTGCGCTTTTTGCAAAAGATTAGTTGAACTAATCGGGTTCCTACGGCTGGTTCTTTGCTTCATCTCCTACCAGCCGTTAGAGCGGGATAAAGTGAAACCTTCTTTTGTGCTTTTCGCAAAAGATCAGCCCACACCAATCAAATTCTTACTATTTTCACTAGCAACTAGAAATTACTTATTATTATGTTTTACTGTTTCAGCGGAGCAATGCAATCATTACATAATTAGGGGGATTTCTATATGACATCAAAATTGAAGATGCGAAATATTATTTTTATTTTAATCGGTTCCGCTATATTTTCTTTCGGTATTGTCAATATCAATATTGAAAACCACCTTGCAGAGGGTGGGTTTACTGGTATTACACTATTATTGTATTTTTTATTTAAGTTTGATCCTTCCTACTCAAACTTAATTTTAAATATCCCTATATTTTTTATTGGTTGGAGGTTACTTGGCAGAACGACATTTTTATATACATTAATTGGCACCTTTAGCGTATCTTTATTTCTATGGATTTTCCAGCGTTACGAAGTACTCAACTTACATTTAAACTTGCAAAATGATATGACACTCGCAGCTTTATTCGCCGGGGCATTTATCGGTATCGGCCTTGGAATAATATTTAAATATGGCGGGACTACTGGCGGTGTAGATATTATCGCACGACTAGCTCACAAATATGTTGGCTGGAGTATGGGGAAAACAATGTTTATGTTTGATGCTGTCGTTATCGTAGTCTCTATTCTTACCTATTTATCATACCGCGAGGGCATGTATACGCTAGTTGCTGTTTTTATCGGTGCTAAAGTCATTGATTTTATGCAAGAAGGAGCTTATGCTGCCAAAGGAGCGACTATTATCTCAGAGAAAAACGATGAAATTGCTGCCAAAATTTTATCTGAAATGGAGCGCGGAGCAACCTTTTTAAAAGCTGTTGGATCGTATACAAAAGTGGAACGTAACGTATTGTATTGCGTTGTTGCTAAAAATGAAATCGTGAAATTAAAGAATATCATTACTTCTGTAGATCCTCATGCTTTTGTCGCTGTAAGTGATGTACATGATGTAGTTGGTGAAGGATTTACGTTAGATGAAAATAAAAACCCTTTACATAATTAAATGTAACTAGAAAAGCGCCTTAGCTTTTCTAGTTTTTTATTACAAGTCTTTTAAGCTTCTCAAAATCCTCATGAATAAGCTCCAATAAACTCCGATTATAAAAAATGGAAGCTGGATGAAAAGTCGGAAAAACATGATATTCTTTCTCTGACCATGTAAACTCTGCACTTTGCATATCCTTTAATTTTTGAATGGGCTGTTTTAATAATTGCCCGTGTACATCTGTGATTTTTTTATTTTTTCCTGTTAAACGTTGAAGACCGATATTTCCAAGCGTGACGATAAGCTTCGGATGTATTTTCTCTAATTCATAATCTAACAAAGGCGCATGGGCAACTATTTCTCCCTGATTTGGCGTTCTATTATACTTTTTTTGTATGATTTCACCATTTCTTTCTTTTTTCTCTCGCCATTTATAAGGTCTACTTCGAACAGCGCTCGTAATATATACTTCTTCCCTTGTAACATCAATACGCTCTAAAAAATCCATTAATTGTTTTCCCGCCCTCCCGCTAAACGGAATCCCATTATGAATTTCTGTTTCACCAGGCGCTTCTCCTAACAACATAAATTTGGGATTTTCAGGACCTTGTCCACTTAAAAAACCTTCTAGTTGATAAGGAGCACTGCGCTCTTGCACTTGTTTTACTAAATGGTCTGGATATTTCATTTCCCCCCACCGCCTTTCCGCATTACTTCTATTATTTCTATTTGCAATACATTATATAATTCAATCCATACAACAAAAAAAGACTATCAAAATTGATAGTCTTTAGTCGTCGCTACGCTGCATACCAGTATACATTAATACGAGACGTAATAATTCAAATACCGCTACAGCTGCAGCTGCTACATATGTTAATGCTGCCGCATTTAATACTTTACGAGCTTGCCCATATTCATCTGTTGATACAATACCTAACGCTTCAATTTGTTGCATTGCGCGCTTTGACGCATCAAACTCAACTGGCAATGTAACGAGCTGGAACACAACACCTGCTGCCATTAAAATGATACCTAATAACAACAAACCAGACATTTGTGCAAATATACCGATTAGGACGAAAATCCAAGACATATTCGAACCAAAGTTTGCAACTGGCACTAACGAATGACGAACGCGCATAAATTTATAATCTTTTGCATCTTGAATTGCGTGTCCTACTTCGTGTGCTGCAACTGCTGTACCAGCAACTGAATGTCCATAATAGTTATCTGTTGATAATCGAACCGTCTTAGCGGTTGGATCATAATGGTCTGATAAATGACCTGGTGTTTCTTCTACAGCTACGTTGTATAATCCATTTTCATCTAAAATTTTTCGAGCCACTTCCGCTCCTGTCATACCTGATGTTGAATAAACTTGTGAATACTTGCTATAGGCACTACGTACTCTTGACTGTGCATACAACGGTATGATCATTATGATCGCGAAGTAAATTAAATAAAACATCATGAACCTCCATTGAAGTTTTAATTATAGTACTTCTCATTCTATTTTCTTCTGCTACTATTGTCAATGAATAAACCTTACAATCCATATCTTTATTTATTGCATTATCTATTTTTAGAATGTACATTACTTTTTCTTTTTTCTCTCTCTCCTTTATACTTTCTCCATCCAACATAAGTTAATGTGAAGAAAATAAGTCCCCCAGTAATTGTCATAAACCAAATGAGAGAGGGTGCAATTTCATCTTTTTTTACTGTGTGAAATATCTTTTGCAAATCCCCTTTAATAATCCCTAATTGCATTTGGCCGCCTTTCGTTTTTAACATAACGTTACGAAATTCATCTAAATAAGATAAATGAACATTTACACGCTGAACCTCGTTTTCTGGCAAAGCAATCATTAAGCTTGGATAAATAATATTGAATTCATTTAAAAACGTATTTAACGTTTGTTGAAACTGCCCAGCATCTTCTTTTTCCATCGCTTTTTCCATTTGAGAAAAGGCATCCATTACTTTCCTTTCTCTTTCCATCCAAAGTGGTTGATATTTCGATACTTGTGCATCAACAGCAAGTTGTAATGCCAGCACATTATCAATTTTAGCTTGCTTACCTAAACCTTCTTCAGAGAGCGATTGTTGCGCCTTATCGTAAGCTAAAGAAATAACTCTAACTTGATCTGGTGTTACTTCCTGCTTCTTTTCATTCCCCTTTATTAAAAATTGCTCCGAGAAATGTTGTAATACTTGTACCGCTTTTTCATCTTCATTACGCTTCACTAACTGTAACGAGTCGTCTAACAACCCTGTTAGCTCATTCCACTCTTCAGCATATATACGTAACGGAAACATTATAATTAGAAATGCTATCAATCCAATTAATGTTCTCTTCATCCCGGTCCCCCCTATAACTACTAGTACAAAATATGTTAATTTGGACAAGAATAGAACAGAACTAGACCGAAAAATATATTATCATTTTACAAAGAAAAAAATTCTCTTTAAGCAGAGAATTTTTTCTGTGACATCCTTTTCTTTTTTACGAAATATCGATATAAACTGTAACAAAGTATACTACCACCTAAAATGAATAATAAAATAGCACACGCAGCATCCATAAAGAACTCTTCTGGTAACATTAATATAATTGGATCTTTTTCAGGATCAAAAACCCAATAATCATTACTAAATAAAAGTTTATGGAATAATACAAAACTCTTTTCAAAATTAATAGCAATTGGTAACATAAGCGCTATCGGAAAAATGATTGTTAAAATCGATCCATGCAGTAAAAACTTTTCATTTTTCTTTTTTAATAAATAAATTCCGCCTATCACTGCAATCATAATTGTCGCATACATCACATATTGAATCTTTACTAAAATATTTTTAACATCTACAAAATGAATACGGCCATTTGTGGACATATCTAATGTTGGCAAATGTAATGCTCCGTCATAAAACGGGGATAAATATGTAATAAGCACATCGTAATTTCTTTTAATTTCATCCTTCGTCATATCCGCTAAATCAGGAATATTTAAAAAATCAATTTCAAAATAATACAGCCATTTTCCATAGATAACTGCCGTTGTTGCGAGTGCAAAAATAGAAAATGCTATGCTATATGAAACAACTAAAGTAATCAATCGATCCAATATTTTTGTACCACTCTTATTTTTCTCCATGTTCTCCCCCTAAATGTTCTAACCATCATAAAGAAAATTGTTTCCTTTGCTCACGTAAGCAACAATAATATGTAATACATAGTACAGCAATACTTAACCAAAACGTAAAATAACCAATTTCCTCTACAAACAAATGCATAATTCCATATCGCGGCATTTGCCAAAATAAATAATCAATTGCATCGTTATGCAACGTCCACACAGCTGCTACTATAAAATGCCATTTTTTTATGCGATAGAATGGAGCATATAAAAATCCTTGTACTGCCATCGCAAAGTGCGAAAGCATTAACATGTAGCCCATAAGGCCAATAGGCCCTTTTACGTAAATCATAATCCCGTTTACAACAACAGCCCAAATACCATATTTTATTAAAGTTACAATCGCTAACGCTTCTATTAATCCCCAGTTTCTCTTTGCCAAAAAAGCAATTAAAACAAAGACAAAAAAGAGACTCGCCATAGGACTATCTGGTACAAACGGCCAAAATATAGGTGACGTTTCTTTCAATTGATTTCCGTACCATATAAATCCGTAAATTGTACCTAATATGTTAACAATTAATAAAAATAATAATACCGAGCGTTGTCTTAACATTGCATACAAGTACACCAATCCGTATGTCCAACACCTTTCAAGCAAAGTAATTCATTCATTAAATCCTACTCTATTATAACAAACTTCATCCAACTAAATAGAAAAGCTGACTACAAATTTTGTAGTCAGCTTTTTATTATTTTTTATTATACTTTGCAACGAATTCCGAAAGCTTCTTCAGTTCCTCATCCGTACCTTTAAATACACCTTTAGGCATTGAACCTTTTCCCTCTTTCGCAATTTTAGCAATTTCTTCTGGCTTTAAAGTTAAGTTTTGCAGTGCCGGTGCTGCTGCCCCGCCCTGTAAATTGTCACCATGACATGTTAAACAAGTATTTTTTTGCATTAATTTATAGCCATCATCATTTTTATCAACTGGCGCTGTTTTTACAATTGCTCCTTGTTTTTTTGCAGCTTCCCAGTCGTGGTGTGCTACAGATTCCCAAGTTAAAAAAATAATCGATGCAATTGCTAAAAGCATAAATCCAGTTGCCACAGGACGCTTCAATGGACGTCTTTCTGGACCTCGATCAAGAAATGGAGCTAACAGTAATGCTCCAAACGCAATCCCTGGCATAATAAATGCTCCAATTACAGTAAATGAACCGGAAGCATAAGAATACTTTAATAACTGATACAAGAATAAGAAATACCAATCTGGAAGTGGTATATATCCAGCATCAGTTGGGTCCGCCATTCTCTCAAGCGGCGACGGATGCGCCACTGTTAAACATAAATAACCGATTAAAAAAACTGCACCAACCATCCATTCTTTTAACAAGAAGTTCGGCCAAAATGCTTCTGTTTTCCCTGGGTATTCAGAATAGTCTTTTGGAATATTTGGTTTCCGAGCTACTGGTACCCGAGAATCTCCTACAAACTTCATCCCTTTGCCGCGATGCATAATCTCCCTCCTTTTGTTCTTTCCCCTTTAATTTAGCAATCTCTTATAGTGGACCGGAAATACCTTGTTTGCGAATCATGATGAAGTGGAAGGCCATTAAACCTAGAAGTGCTGCTGGTAAGAAGAAGACGTGAATAGCAAAGAAGCGAGTTAATGTTTGAGCGCCAACAATTTCGGAATGACCAGCGAGTAATGTTTTAATATAAGGACCAATGAGCGGTGTTTGCTCTGCAATTTGAATCCCTACTTTTGTAGCAAATAAAGCTTTCATATCCCACGGCAATAAATATCCGGTAAAACCAAGACCTAACATAACAAAGAAAATAAGAACACCAACAATCCAGTTTAACTCACGGGGCTTTTTATACGCACCTTGGAAGAAAACTCTGAGTGTATGTAAAAACATCATTACAATTACGAGACTAGCACCCCAGTGGTGCATACCACGAACAATTTGCCCATAAGCAACTTCATTTTGTAAATAGTAAACTGATTCCCAAGCATTTTTAATATCAGGCACATAATACATCGTCAAAAACATTCCAGATAAAATTTGAATTACAGTAACGAAAAAGGTAAGTCCTCCAAAGCAATAGACGAATGCAGAGAAGTGATGTGCCGGGTTTACATGTTCAGGTACTTCATGATCAGCGATATCACGCCATATTGGTGTAATATCCAATCTTTCATCCACCCAATCATAAATTTTATTTAACATCTACTTTGCACCCCCTCTTGGCTTCGCTTTTCCTAGATACAGCGTTCCATCTTTCACTTTAGACTCGTACACATCAAGCGGAGCAAGGGGTGGCGTACCTTTAATGTTAATCCCATCTTTTGTATAACGCCCCCCGTGACATGGGCAAAAGAATTGATTCGGATGTGCTTTGTCCGAATTCCAGTTAACTGTACATCCTAAATGTTTACATACTGGAGAGAACGCAACAATGTCTCCGCTTTCATCTTTATGAACCCAAGCCGATTTTGGTTCTTCAGACTTGTACCAACCATCAACCTGCTTCACTTTAAAATCGAAACGCTTCGGCTCTGTTGTAATATCCTTTACTTGCGCAACAGCAACCATATCTGTTCCCGCTTCTTTTCTTAACACCGGATCAAGCGCAAATCGCGTCATCGGCATTAAAATACCGGCAGCCATAAAGCCTCCTACCCCTGTGAGTGTGTAATTTAAAAATTGTCTTCTTGACACGCGATGTTCTTTGTCGCTCACGAAAATTTCCCCCCTCTATCAGAAATTGTCCCCTCGTGATAAATTATATAAAAAATAAAAACTAGGACACTATCATGATATAATACGCTCATGCACAGGTCAATATCATACTACTCATAATAATAAGAACTTTCTGTTTATTGCGAGTTTCCCCATTTCTCTTCCAACATCACCATTATATTTTTTATATGTGCATGAATAACTTCTCTTTTTGCTTGATCACTAAATTGTTCTAACGCTAATGAAGGAAACCAAAATAAATCTCCCTGTAACTCTTGCATATCCTCTTTCCATGAAAAATCACTTGTAACATAAGCAATATGCTTAAAACCTTCACTTCGTAAATGATTTGTCCATTCTTGCAAACGACCTTTTTCATTCTTTTGACTTTCTACCAAATACGTAAACGCAGGCAGTAAAAGCACTCTTCCTTTATACTCTCTTTCCAATTCCGTGCTCAACAATTCGATAAATTCACCTTGTTCTACAACCATTTTCATTTCTTTTGCTGCCGAAATTGATAACAGCGGTATTACTCCTGTATCAACATACTCTCTTGCTTGCTCAAACTGTTCTACATCTTTTACAATCCACTTCAAATCCCTTCCCTCCTTCACTTGTAAATGACAGAACTTTCACTTTATATATATTAAACCACACTAAAAGAGGTAAAAAAAGAAAAACTACCCAATATAGGTAGTTTTTCTTGATAAAAGTCTGAAATTTGTAAAAATTAATTAATCCAAATAAATTCTATAAAGTCTTTAACTCTGCCGTTAATCTATGAAACGCTTCCTTATCTTGCTTATCTAACGCTTCATCAATTTGTTTCAAAAGGCGTTCTCTCCTAAACGAAAATACACTTTCTTCCAAAAACCTTTCTGCAAGTAAACGATCTTTTTCATTTACTTCAATATGCTTTGGTAAATATGGGTTTTCTTCTAATACAGCTACATAATTCGCATTTTGAAACGATGATTTAAAGTTGAGTTGAATATAAATATCCTCATCTCGATTTAAACGAATATCATGAAACGATTTTTCAGCATCTGTTGTCATAACATTTTGTTTAAAAAAGTGAAACGGTGTGTCTTTCACACAATTCGCTGACATCACTAAGCCACGCGGACAATATTTTGCATGCTCTACGAAGTGGACTTTATGCATCAATTGGTCGTGACTCATTAAATAATTCAGAATCCATACACATTCACGCTGTTTCAGTTGGTAATTATTCAAAAACCATTTTACAAAATCCTTCTTCTCGTTTACAGAAACAGGGGTATTCATAGCAATTAAGTCCCTCCTCTGTCTTTCTCTTTTCTTTTTAGATTCAAGAAGCGGCATTCAGTTTCCTTCCAACTTATGAAAAATCCTCTAAATTATATAACAACTCTTCAATATGAATTTGTGTCGGGTCTAGTTGTAATAACTGGGTAAATACTTCTTTCGCCTCTTTTCGTTTTCCTTCTTCCAATAAGAAATAACCGTACTCTTCTAAGAAGTCTGGATGATTCTTAAAAGAAGTATATGCACTTTCATAGTGTTTTAATGCATCCGAATACATTTCTAATTGTTTTTTTGCATACGCAAGATCCCAAAGTAGTTGTGTATCTGGTTCTCCACTATCAATAGCACGCTCTACAATTGCAATTAACTCTTCGTACTTTTCTTGTTCTTTTAAGATATATGCATATTTTAATGTTGCACCTAAATGCCCTGGATCTAACTCAAGCGCTTTTTGAAGAACTTCCTCTGCTTCTACTATTTTTCCTAATTTCGCCGCAATGTTCGCTAACTCTACATAAAATGGAACTGAAAGCTCATCTACTTTAATTCCTTCATGAAGCGTTTCATAGCTTTCTTGAAGCATTCCTTCTTTTTCATAGCTTTTCGCTAAATACATGTACAGTGATGCGTACTCAGGGTCTAATTCTTTTAGTTCTTGCCAAGCACCAATTGCTCTCTGATATTCTTCACCTTGGTATAATGTAAAGGCATATCCAAATAATGAGTGAATATCTTTTTGTTCCTCTAGGCCTGCTTCATAATAAGAAATCGCTTCTTCCCAGTTTCCGATCGCGCTTAACGTTTCTGCGAGGCGAAGTGCGATCACAACACCACCCATTACTTTATGTTCCGCTAATAGCGATTCATAATAAGTAATTGCCTTTTGTTCTTCACCTTTACTACTATATAATTCTGCTAACCCAAACGTAATAACAGGTTCATCAGGCATCATTTCTTTCGCCTTTAATAGTTTTTGCTCTGCTACATCATCAAAACCTTGCATTTGGAATAAATCTGCAACAAGTAATAACGATTGAACATATAAATCGTCATTTTCTGGAATATCATGAAGCACTTCAATCGCTTCATCTTCTTTATCTAGATCAATATATAATTCTGCTAAAAATACAGTGAATTCACTTTCTTCTGGATACAGTAAACGTAAGTCTTCAGTAATTGCTAATGCCTCATCTGTAAATCCAAGCGTATGATAGTAACGAGCGATATCATACTTCTCTTCATCATTCGCAATTTTTAATTGTTCTTTTAATAATTGTAATCCTTTTTCCGCTTCACCATTTTCAATATATGAAACAGCTTGTTCAAACTTTTGCATAAACGTCTCCTTTAATTCTAAAAAATATTCTCTTCTGTTCATTTATCATAAGCAACTCACTGTTAGAACGCAACCTTTAGAATGAGCATGCTTCTTCTTATACTTCTTCTTACAGAGTAGTTAATTGTTCAAAAGGTTCGGATATGACACCGATACCTTATCATCATCTTCTATTGTACCGCTTTCTTTTATGACCGTGCAAATAACTTCTCTCACTAATTATCAAGCCATACAAACCGTGGTTTACAGAATAACTTAATTAGCAGTCTTCAACCTTTATTTTGAATGCGATAAAAAAGGCTCCTATACTAGGAGCCTTCACAATCTCTTAAGAATATGTTTCTTCTTTCTGTACTTGCTCATTTACAAGCTCTTTCAGCAACTCTATAATTTCATCATTTTCTTCCTTCAAACCGACAGTAATACGAATACCATCATCGATACCAAATGCAGCACCAGAACGAACGATATATCCTTTTTTCATTAATCGTTCGAAAGCTTCATTACCCGGTATACCAAGTTTTAAGAAAATGAAATTTGTTTGAGATGGATAATAGAATACGTTATATTCTTTACAAAATGCATAATACTGATTTAAACCTTCAGCATTCTTTTGCACACAATCTTGTAAAAAGGCTTGATCTTCTAATGCAGCGAGTGCTACAGATTGGGCTACAGTTGATGTATTGAATGGTAACCTAGCTACTTCTAGCTGTCCGATTAACTTCGCATCCCCAATCGCATATCCGATACGAAAAGCAGCTAAACCATATGCTTTTGAAAACGTGCGTAAAACCATAAGATTTTCATACTTTTCAAGAAGTGGTAATGTTTGCGGATAGTCTTCTGCTTCCGCGTATTCATAATATGCTTCGTCCATAATAACGAGAGCCGACTTAGGAACTGATTCTAAAAATGAAAGTAATTTTTGTTTCTCAACATATGTACCTGTTGGATTATTCGGATTACAAATCCATACAATTTTCGTTTTCTCATCTACTTGCTCTAGCATTGCATCTAAATCGTGAATACCATCTTTAAGTGATACTTCACGAACTTCTGCTCCTTCAATAACAGCATGGTGATGATATTGTGAAAACGTAGGATTCGCCATTACAACGTTTGTTCCTTCATGTAATAACGCTCGGCTAATCATTTGAATGACTTCATCTAATCCACTACCAAATAGTAATTGTTCTGCTTTTACACCTAAATGTTTCGCTACTTTTGTCCGAAGTTCAAAGGCATATCCATCTGGATAAAGGGCATATTGGCTCGCTAAAGAAGTTAATGCTTCTGTCACACGTGCTGAACAACCGAATGGATTTTCGTTGGATGCTAATTTCACAATTTTTGATAAACCATATTCTCTTTTTACTTCTTCAATGTTTTTCCCAGGCACATACGCTCTCAAAGTTAACAATTGCTCTTTCACTCTCATTTTTCTTCCCCCAGTCATTTCATTCAATTTGATTACAATACGGTTATAGCCCCTTACTGTAATCTTTTGTCATAACCGTCACTATTACGAGAATACCTCTAAATGAGCACTTCACAGCACTTCGCTATCATTTTAAACCATATCTTTTTGAAATGCCTCTAACGCAATATGAACAGTCTCATCTGAAATAGATACGACATTCACTACCCCATATTCCTGCATAAGCACCATATGAATTGCTCCTGCATTTGCTTTCTTATCTTGTTTCATCAATTGAACGAGGCGCTCTACATTCAAATCTCTTGGCATTTTTGGATAGCCGTATTTCAAGAACCACTGCTTCATATCTTCATAAGCAAGATCAACCTTGTACACTTGCTCACTTAAAAATATGGCGAATAACATTCCAACCGCTACACCGTCACCGTGAGTAATATTTCCATACCCTAGCTCTTTTTCAAGAGCATGTCCTAACGTATGTCCAAAGTTCAAATGAGCACGTACACCCTTCTCTGTTTCATCTTGTGACACAACATTTGCCTTTACAGGAATCGCCTTCGTTAATATATGGATTAACTTCTCATCATGAAGATCCGCTAATGTTTGCACTTCTTCTTTTAACCAATGGTATAGCTCCACATCACCGATAAGAGCATGCTTTATCACCTCTGCATAACCTGAACGCCACTCTTTTTCAGGAAGAGACTGTAAAAACGGTGTATGATATACAACTGCTTCTGGCTGATGGAATGCACCAATCATATTTTTACCTAACGGATGGTTAATCGCTACTTTCCCACCCACTGCGCTATCGTGCGCTAATAAAGTTGTCGGAACCTGCACAAAGCGAATACCACGCATAAACGATGCAGCAACAAAACCAGCTAAATCTCCAATCATTCCGCCTCCAAGTGCAAGAATTAAAGAATTTCTATCTAATTTATTTTCAAGAGCCGACGTATGAGCCGCATAGAAATTTTCGAAAGACTTCTCTTTTTCGCCACTTGGTACAACAAACGAAAACACGTGCTGCTCTACTTGTAATGCATCGATAACTTTCTGTAAATGTAGTGATGCAACAGCTTCATCTGAAATGATCATTACGTTAGATACCGCTGGCTGCATATTTTGAACGATCGTTGTTAAGTTTGACAACGCTTCTTTACCAACATGTACATCATATTCTTTTGATTTCGTTTGAATATGTATGTTTCCCATTAAAATCCCCTCGCATATTCATTATGTTTCTCAATATTTTCACGAATTAGTTCCATACGATCTAATCCGAATTGTTCTATTAAAGCTGTCGCTAATTCCCAAGCCACAACCGCTTCTGCAACGACACTAGCTGCTGGCACTGCACAACTATCTGAACGTTCAATGCTCGCTGTAAAAGGCTCTTTCGTATCAATATCTACACTTTGAAGAGGTTTATAAAGTGTAGGTATCGGTTTCATCACACCGCGCACAACAATTGGCATTCCAGTCGTCATACCGCCTTCTAGTCCACCTGCATTATTTGTTCTTCGTGTATATCCATGCTCCTCATCCCACAGAATTTCATCATGAACTTCACTTCCTGGTCTATGCGCTGCTTCAAAACCAATTCCAATCTCGACACCTTTAAAAGCATTAATACTCATAATTGCAGCTGCTAATTTCGCATCCAGTTTTCGATCATAATGCACGTAGCTACCTACTCCAATTGGCATCCCTTCCACAATTACTTCAACGATTCCACCAATTGAATCACCATTTGCTTTCGCATCATCAATCGCTTGCATCATTTGGTTACCAGCTTCTTCATCTAAGCAACGTACAGGAGATGCTTCTGTAATACTCTTTAATTCTTCAATTGAACTATACGTAATCTCCTTAGCTTGTACACCGCCAATTTCAATTACATGGCCCGCCACTTTAATACCAAGTTCTGCTAACACCTTTTTAGCAACCGCACCAGCAGCAACACGCACCGTCGTTTCGCGCGCTGACGAACGTTCCAGTACATTCCTCATATCTCTATGACCATATTTAATCGCACCATTTAAATCAGCATGCCCAGGCCTTGGTTTTGTCACTTTCCTTTTCATCTCTTTTTCTTCTTGCTCAGTTAAAGGCTCCGCCCCCATAATTTTTGTCCAGTGTGCAAAATCACGATTTTCAACAACAAGTGCAATAGGGGAACCTAATGTTTCTCCATGTCTAACACCACTTAAAATTTGCACTTGATCCGTTTCAATTTGCATGCGTCTACCGCGCCCATATCCCTTTTGCCTTCTAGCTAACTCTTCGTTTATATCATCTGCTACTAAAGACAATCCTGCCGGGACACCTTCTATAATCGTTGTAAGTTGTGGACCATGAGATTCACCAGCTGTAATATATCGCATACGTTATTCCTCTTTTCGTATATGTATTTATCTCACTATATTAACTTTTATCATTCTAAAAATATTAAAGAAATTATATCATAAATCGACCATTTTCTTATTCTATATTTCCGATAGGCCTAATTTAAATATCAACATATCATAACAGCTCAAACTTCGTAACTAACTGAAAATAAAAAAAGTGCAAGAAGAATACCCCTATTCTCCTTGCACTTTTTACTATTATCACAGTGATTAAAGCGTTTACAAATTATTTCAAAATAATTAGTAAATCCATTCATTCATTAATTTTGAGTAGTCAACTAATTCTTCTTCTTTAAAGAAAATAGCAATCTCGCGCTCTGCGCTTTCTAAAGAATCAGAACCATGGATAATGTTTTTCGCAACAGTTACACCGAAATCTCCACGAATTGTTCCAGGAGCTGCTTCATGTGGTCTTGTTTTCCCCATCATGTTACGCGCTGTATCTACTACACCTTCACCTTGCCATACCATTGCGAACACAGGTCCAGATGTAATAAAGTCTACTAACTCACCAAAGAAAGGTTTTTCCTTATGCTCAGCGTAGTGTTGTCCAGCAATTTCCGGAGTGACTTGCATTAATTTTGCACCAACTAATTGAAAGCCTTTTTTCTCAAAACGAGCTACAATTTCCCCAATGAAGGCACGTTGTACACCGTCTGGTTTTACCATTAGAAATGTTTTTTCCATAAAAAATCTCTCCACTTCTGAATTATGTATGTAATTGTATATCCCCACACACATATTATCACCCTTATCACAATTGTGCAATAGTTTTGAAATAGAGAGATTATTTTATTTTTTAGAATAAACATTAAAATTTTCGTTTTCCAATATACTTTGCAACATTTTGTAATGCGTACTTTGCTTTTCCACGTGGAAGTGGTTTTATTATTTCTAAAGCTTTATGTAAATAACGTTCACTAAACGCAAATGCTTGATCAATTGCTGTACTATTTTTTACAGCATCAATAATTTCTTGCATTTCACTTGCTGTTGAATTTTCATGTACAGATGTGATTTTCTGACGAAGTACTGGATCTTCCATCGCATATAAAGCAGGAAGTGTAATATTCCCTTGTAGTAAATCTCCGCCAGCAGGTTTTCCAAGTTTCTCTTCTGTAGAAACGAAGTCTAAAATGTCATCAATAATTTGATAAGACATTCCTACAAAATACCCATACCAAAATAGACGATTTACCGTATCACGATTAGCACCAGCAGCAATCGCTCCCAATTGACAACTCGCGGCAATTAATAATGCTGTTTTTCGCTTTATTCTTCTTAAATACGTTCTTAAATTTTGGTCATAATTGTATTTATCTTTAATTTGTTCAATTTCACCTTTACAGACTTCTAAAATAGTATGTGATAACGCTTGATGCGCCTCTGGAATTTCGATATTTGTTATACATTCAAGAGACTTAGCGAACAGATAGTCCCCTGTATACATCGCAATACGATCTCCCCATTTCGCATTCACAGTCGCACTGCCGCGTCGTAAAAATGCAGCATCAATAACATCATCGTGAACAAGAGAAGCCATATGAATAAGTTCTAACGCAACAGCAACATGCTTAATCGCATCTAACTTATAATCTCCAAATTTCCCTGCAAGCAACACAAATACAGGACGAATTCGTTTCCCACCAGCTTCAATAAGCTGTAATGCTGCCTCTTCTACTAATGGCTGTTCAGAAGCGACTGTCTTTTTTAATTCTTTTTCTATCACATTAATATCCGATCGTAAAAAAGAGTACATAAGTTGTAACTTCATATTGTTCACCTTAACCTAAAACTTCTTTTTTCTATTTTGATTCTGGTTTAATACCTAAATGCATCGCTGCTACCCCGAAAGTAAATGGTTTCACTTGCACACGTTCAAGTCCAGCTTGCTCAAACATTTGAGCCAATTCTTTCATCCCTGGGAACGTACTAGCAGATTCTTGAAGCCATGAATATTCTTTATAACTTTTCGCAAACATCTTTCCAAATAACGGCATGATATATTTAAAGTATAAAATATACCCTTGTCGAAAACCAATCATTGTTGGTTGAGATGTTTCTAAACAGATTACTTTTCCACCTGGTTTTACTACACGTGTCATTTCTTTTAATACGTGCATATAATCCGGTACGTTACGTAAACCAAACCCAATCGTCACATAATCAAACGTATTATCTTCAAACGGAAGTTCCATTGCATTCCCATGTAGAAGTTCTACTTGTTTTAATTGTAACGCCTCTACCTTTTGCTTACCGACAGATAACATATTTTCACTGAAATCTAAGCCAACAACCTTTCCTTGTTCACCTACGGCTCCAGCTAGCGCAATTGTCCAATCTGCGGTTCCACAGCATACATCAAGCGCTTGACTACCTGGTTGTACATCCATAATTCGCATCGTTTCTTTACGCCACGCTTTATGTCTTTGAAAGCTAATTACAGAATTCATCACATCGTATTTATCAGAAATCTTTTCAAATACGTCATGTACTCTTTCTTCTTTTGATTGTTGCATGCTCGTACCTTCTTCCAATGTAAAATTGCTTATGTCTTCTATTTATTCCTTAACACAGAATTTATTTCATTTATGTCTGTGTGATTTTCTAAAAATTGTTTTTCTTTCTTTCTCAATTCCTTCATCCAACCATTAATCACTACTTCTGCTTTATCCCCTAAAGCATCTTGCATAGCTTGAAAAACAGGTGAATGTTGCTTATCAGCATACAATTGAATTTCTTTTTGAAGGCGATTTCCACCTAATACGTATGTAATAAATGGCTTCCAATGTGATAAATGAAAATGATCACATGTTTTTTGAAGGAGCGCAGACTCAATCGCTACTACGCTTTTCATTATGTCATCCGTCGTTTCATGCGCTTTTTGGTATAACATAATTTTGTGTTCATTTATCTCTTTAATTCCTTCAGCAAGTGCACGAATTAAAACAATATCACGATTCATAGACAATAAATAATAATATAGTCCACTATAGTAATCGCCTGCAAGTACTGTTAATTGACGACATTTATGGAATTCAATCTCTTCCTCGCCTGCTTTATTTGATACCCTTTCATGCGTATCAAGCGCAATTTGTACAAGCATAATTGTTACTACGTAATGCTCAATTTGTTCTATATGTAAGTTTGCACTCTTTAAAGCACCATATAACAATGCTATCTTTTCTTCATCAATAAATGGTTCTTCAATATAGTTTATAAAGTAAGGATGGCGTAATTTCTCCATCAATTTTTCTTTTATACCCGCATACCCTCCGTAGATGTCACACACAAAAAATCACCCTTGTTTTCTAATTCATAAAACTTATTATAACACATACACTCTATTTTCTATAACCAAAACTTGGCTACACCTGCCATTCATGTAAGCAATCTTTCTAATCTCACTCTGTCTAGTTAAAACTATATCATTTATTTACTAAAAAAAAAAAGAAAAGCAGTTTCCCGCTTTTCTTTACTTCGTTTTAATAAACGATAAAATTTCACTGCGCGCTGCAGCATCATTTTCAAGCACACCACGCACTGCTGTCGTTACTGTTTTCGCACCTGGTTTTTTTACACCACGCATCGTCATACACATATGTTCTGCTTCTACTACCACCATTACACCATGAGGCTCTAGTACTTCCATAATAGAGTTCGCTACTGTTGATGTAATACGTTCTTGCAGTTGTGGGCGACGTGCAATTGTATCTACGGTACGAGCTAATTTACTTAACCCTGTCACCTTTCCACCTTGCGGAATATATGCAACGTGAGCAACTCCATAGAATGGAACTAAATGATGCTCACACATCGAATAAAATGGTATATCTTTTACTAGTACAAGCTCTTCGTGATCTTCTCCGAATACTTTATGCAAATGCTCTTTCGGATCTTCATGCATACCTGAGAACACTTCTGCGTACATTTTTGCAACACGCTTTGGTGTATCAAGTACTCCCTCACGATTTGGGTCATCCCCAATCGCCTCTAAAATAAGGCGTACTGCATGTTCAATTTGTTCTAAATTAACTTTTGCCATCCGCTAGCCCTCCCGAAAACCTAAAAGTGATACGAACACATTCTAGCATATTTATGTTTTTAAAAGCAAAAAGAAGAGTTCCCAAAAAGGAAACTCTTCTTCCCTGTTAATATGTAAGGATTATTTAACCGCATCTTTTAACGCTTTACCAGGTTTGAATGCAGGTACTTTACTTGCAGCGATTTCAATCTCCTCACCTGTTTGTGGGTTACGACCTTTACGAGCCGCACGCTCACGAACTTCGAAGTTACCGAATCCGATCAGTTGTACTTTATCACCTTGTTTTAAAGCTTCTAAGATAGAATCAAAAACAGCGTCTACTGCTTTTGTTGCGTCCTTTTTAGAAAGGGAACTTGCTTCTGCAACAGCATTGATTAAATCTGTCTTGTTCATGCCATTCACCTCCTCCCAAAGATAAGACTGTATAATGATCATAAAATGAGTCTTACTTTCATTTGTAGGCAATTTTTGCAAATTCTATACTACAAAGATGTAGATAAATCATTATCAACGCCTATATTATACGATTCTCCTTTATAATTCAATATTTTTAAGGAAATTGTTACTCTGAAAATGTGAAAATCTGATGAAACTTGACAATTTACAACAATGTATTAGATAATGACTGTTTATTTTTCTATTTTATAATCAAAAAAACAAAAAATCCCTCTACAGTGAGAGGGATTTTTTCTTATAGTATAATCGCAATTAATCCGCCAGATCCTTCATTAATAATTCTTTCTAGCGTTTCTTTTAATTTATATCTAGCATTTTCTGGCATTAAAGATAATTTCGCCTGAATTCCTTCTCGAACAATCGAGCTAAGTGAACGTCCAAATATATCAGAATTCCAAATTGATAACGGGTCATCTTCAAAATCTTGCATTAAATAACGAACTAATTCTTCACTTTGCTTTTCAGTACCAATAATCGGCTCAAACGTTGACTCTACATCTACTTTAATCATATGAATAGATGGCGCTACCGCTTTTAACTTCACACCAAACCTTGAACCGTGACGAATAATTTCTGGCTCATCTAAGCTCATATCCGCTAATGCAGGCGCTGCTACACCATATCCTGTTTGCTTAACCATACGCAGTGCATCCGCCACTTGATCGTACTCTATTTTCGCATGAGATAAATCGAGCATAAGCTTTAATAAATGATCTTTCCCTCGAATTTCTACTCCTACTACTTCTTTTAAAATCTGATCATATAATTCATCTGGCGCATATAAATCAATCTCCGCCACACCTTGCCCCATATCAATGCCAGCTAGGCTCGCTCGATCAATAAATTCATATTGACTAAACTGCCAAACAACGCGATCCACATCACGAAGACGTTTTATATCCTTCACAGTTTCTTGAACTGCTTCTTGATAACTTTGACGCAACCAATGCCCTTCATTTAGCACCATTACCCAGCTCGGAAGATTCACATTCACTTCTAATACAGGGAATTCAAATAGCGCTTCACGAAGTACATTATATACATCTGTTTCTCTTAAACTCTCCACACTCATTGCAATAACCGGGATATCATATTCTTCTGATAAACTTTGGCGTAATTGCTCTGTATCTGGATGATACGGCTGTACCGTATTAATTATCATAATGAAAGGTTTTCCTACTTCTTTCAACTCATTTACAACGCGTTCTTCTGCCTCTATATAATCTCTTCTTGGAATTTCACCAATTGTTCCATCTGTTGTAATTACAACACCAATTGTTGAATGTTCTTGAATTACTTTACGCGTGCCGATTTCTGCAGCTTCATGGAATGGAATAGGTTCTTCATACCAAGGGGTATTAATCATGCGCGGGCCATTCTCATCTTCATAGCCCTTCGCTCCAGGAACCGTATATCCAACACAATCTACTAATCGAATATTCACTTCAAGTCCTTCATCTACTTCGATAGAAACCGCTTGGTTTGGAACAAACTTCGGTTCCGTCGTCATAATTGTACGACCAGCAGCACTTTGAGGCAATTCATCCTGCGCTCTTTGACGGTCAGACTCATTCTCAATGTTTGGAATAACTACAAGTTCCATAAATTTTTTAATGAATGTTGATTTCCCTGTTCGAACAGCTCCTACAACTCCAAAATAAATATCACCGCCTGTTCGTTCTGCAATATCTTTAAAAATATCTACCTTTTCCAAGTGATTCCCTCCCTCAAAATTTTTGGGAATAATTCCGCGTTTATAGTCAACTAATACCTTCTCTAACGTTGCCTATAATATCTGATATAATATAATGGTATTCTAGAAGTTCGGACAATATATCATATAATTTTGTTTAATTTCATATGACTATTAAAAAATATCTTTTGTTTGCATCGTAAGTTGTATAACATAAAAAACCTTTCTTCTAGAACTTATTCACTAAAAGAAAGGTTCATGACTTATCATTTTAAAAAAATTGGTTCTCCGTCCTTTACTGTGTACGGTAAAGAATAAGCTGGTACAAACGGGGATCCTTTTGAAAGTATATTTCGAATATCTTCTCCCTCCGCAAACTGCCCTTCATTTTTTTTCAAAGCGTCATATAAGTCAATTCTATAATCAACAAAAACTTCTCCTTTTTCATTAATTACAAAAGGAAGTCCTTTACCAGAATATGGGCTTGTCACTTGTGGCACATCTTTATATCCTAGTTTTTTGAAATCCAATTCATATACACCATCTGAAATTACTTTTTTAAAAGGTGGATATTGATGTTCATCACGATATATCCTAAGCTTTAAAGATAGTTCCTGAATTTGTTCAGCCATCCTAACATCAATTAACTTTACTGTTGGATTTGTTTCAACGTCTATTAATACGTATTGATATACTCCTCCACTTTCATACGCATTCCCTGGCGCTTCTTGTATGTAACGCGGGGCAATCTGTTGAAAATCGATCGGATACTTTTGATAAATAGGTGTACTCATATCCCTCGTCTTAATTGGCAATATCCCATCATTTTGCTCCTTAAATGTCACAACAGCTTTTTGAACAACCTGTAGCTGATCTTCATAAGGAACCGCATTTTGCTTCATATTTTCTTTCGGATACAGACACCCCGTTAAAAGGCTCATACAACAAAATATTAAAATAATATGTAATTTTTTCACTAGCATCACCTTTTCATACTAATCTAATTTGCTCTGTATGTAGTATTTTCGAGACCATTCCATTTACTGCTGTACAGGTCCACTAAATACAACAAGAAAAATAACAATTCCTGACACAATCATAAGGGTGTACGCTACTAACGCTGTAATCCCTTTCAAAAATTTATTCTTTATTTTATGTCTACTTAATAAAATAAAACTTACTGCAAAAAACATAAATCCAATTGCCCCTAAAGCTAACCACATTTTCATAAGCCCTTCTGACATATACACACCCCTTTTTATTAATCTATTTTTATACTATTTTAACAAATTAAAATCTTTAAACAAATACAAAAAGAACATTTTACTACAAATTGCAAATATATAACTTTAATCAATAGGTTTTCCAGCATTTCTCACCAATCTAGACAAAAATAAAACCGAAGCGATTGTATCTCTCGCTTCGGTTGACCAAATATGCCCAAAAACAGCTCTATTCCCATTCTTTCATGGCTATCATATGCAATCTACAAACTCTTTGTTTCTCATAATTTATTTTTTAAACATTTTGCTTAACGAGCCAAAATCTGTTGGCATATTATTATTAATAATCGCTTTTACAATTTGATCCTCTTGCTCTTTCGGCACTTCACGTCCCGCCATAAGAGCCACTTGATGAATTAATTGACGAAGTACAGTTTCATCACGTAAATTCGCATTTTGCACGGATGATGCTAATTTAAAAATATCCTCTTTATTTACTTTCGCTTCCTTCTCAATATTATTAAAAATGTTATTATCCATTCTTTTCACCCTCTCCTCAAGTTACTCTTCATCCTATGCAAAAATGAAAAAATGGTGAAAAGACCCAAAAAATAAAAAAAGCGACAGAAGTACAAATGTACTTCTGTCGCTTTTCTTTACAGTAAATCAGGTATAGCTTCCACTTCATGTTTTCGAACACGTCCCATCAATGAGCCTACCGCATCTTTTACGTTATTCCCATTGAACAGCACGTCATATAAAGCAGCTGTAATCGGCATTTCAACTTCCATTTTCTCTGCCAATTCATGAGCAGCTTTCGTTGTTCTTACACCTTCCACAACCATACCCATGCTTTCTAACACTTCTTCTAAAGAGTGTCCTTTTCCAAGCATATTTCCAGCGCGCCAATTTCGGCTATGAACACTTGTACAAGTTACAATTAAGTCTCCCATACCAGTTAGACCAGCAAACGTTAACGGATTCCCGCCCATTTTTCTTCCTAAACGAGCAATCTCTGTTAAACCACGTGTCATCAATGCCGCCTTTGCATTATCACCTAATCCAAGACCATCAGTTATACCAGCAGCTAATGCGATAATATTTTTTAACGCACCACCAAGTTCAACTCCAACGATATCTGGATTTGTGTATACACGGAAATAACTATTCATAAATAAATCTTGTACTTCCTCAGCCGCTTCCATACGCTTTGCTGCAGACGTAACTGTTGTCGCTTGTCGTAAACCGACTTCTTCAGCATGACTCGGTCCAGACAGTACAACAACATCTTTAATTAAGTGCTCTGGAATTTCTTCCTCAATCACTTCCGAAATACGTTTTGACGTACCAGGTTCAATTCCTTTGCTCGCATGAATCCAAGTAATTGGTTCAGTAACAATTTCTTTCATCTCTTGTAATACATCTCTGTACGCTTTCGTTGGTACTACTAGCAGTACTGTATTTACATCTACTAATGCTTCTTCTAAAGAAGAGTAGGCTACGATTGTGCTTGGCAATGTAATGCCTGGGAGATATCGACCATTCTCATGTTTCGTATTAATTTCATCCATAAGTTCTGGGCGATTTCCCCAAATACGTACATCATGTCCATTGTCAGCTAATACCATCGCTAACGCTGTTCCCCAGCTACCTGCTCCTACTACTGTGATTTTTGTCATAAAATCACATCCTCTCCATTAGTCTCTTGCTCTAGCGATAATGTGAATCGGCGTTCCTACGAAGCCAAATGATTCACGTAAGCGATTCTTTAAGAAACGCTCATATGAGAAGTGCAATAATTCTGGATCGTTTACAAACACAACAAATGTCGGTGGTTTTACCGCAACTTGTGTTGCATAGAAAATTTTCAGACGGCTACCATTATGAGTTGGCGTCGGATTCATCGCTACCGCATCCATAATTACATCGTTTAATACGTTCGTTTGAATACGGATACTATGACTTTCATTTACCTCATCGATAACCGGTATTAATGTTTGTGTACGTTTTCTTGTTTTTGCAGATAAGAAAACAATTGGTGCGTATTCTAAGAATTGGAAATGAGCACGGATATTTTCTTCAAATGCTTTCATTGTTTTTTCGTCTTTTTTCACTGCATCCCATTTATTTACAACGATAACAACAGCTCGCCCTGAATCATGAGCATATCCAGCGATTTTTTTATCTTGCTCAATAATTCCTTCTTCACCATCTAAAACGACTAAAACAACGTCAGAACGTTCAATCGCTCTTAGCGCACGAAGTACACTATATTTTTCTGTACTTTCATACACTTTTCCTTTTTTACGCATACCAGCTGTATCAATAATTACATAATCTTTTCCATCTTTACTATATGGTGTATCGACAGCATCACGAGTTGTTCCTGCTACATTACTAACAATTACACGCTCTTGACCAAGAAGAGCATTTACAAGTGATGATTTTCCTACGTTTGGACGTCCAATTAAAGAGAAACGAATTGTGTCTTCATCATATCCATCTTCTTCAATCTTTGGAAAATGTTGTGCAGCTTCGTCTAGTAAGTCACCTAACCCTAATCCGTGTGTACCTGAAATTGGGAATGGTTCGCCAAATCCTAATGCATAAAAGTCATAAATGTCACTGCGCATTTCCGGATTGTCCACTTTATTTACTGCAAGTACAACCGGTTTATTTGAACGATATAAAATTTTTGCAACTTCTTCATCAGCTGCTGTTACACCGTCACGACCGTTTGTCATAAAAATGATAACATCCGCTTCATCAATTGCTACTTCAGCTTGTTGACGAATTTGTGTCAAAAACGGCTCGTCTCCAATATCAATTCCGCCCGTATCAATAATGTTAAATTCATGATTTAACCATTCTCCAGCGCTATAAATACGATCGCGCGTTACACCTGGAATATCTTCTACGATTGAAACTCTTTCTCCAACAATTCTATTGAAAATAGTAGATTTCCCTACGTTCGGGCGACCTACTATCGCTATTACTGGTTTCGGCATATACTTTCATCCTTTCAACTTGCTTCTGTTTATTATGTAAAAAACCCTTCTTTGTGCAAGAAGGGATTTGCATTCCAGAATATTTCTCAACGTATCAAAACACCTCACATTATAACACACGTTGCTAATGTTTCACAATAATATATACATTCTCTTGTAAGCGATGTGCAATACCATCTAAAATTGCCTCTAAATTATTTGCAACAAATTCTAGTTCCTCTGTCGATTCGCAAACGAATAAAGGAGCACCACCTGCAAATTTTTCTGGAGTCGTTGTTATAACTGCCAGAATAACACTTTCTAACATCATCTCTTATCTCCCCTTCCTTTCGGGGCTTCCGATGACATATGGACAGCACTTTCTAACGTTGGTACATTTCCTATGACACCTATCGCTTTCTCTGCATCTTGATCTTGCGGCAGGACAAAAATCCCAACCCTGCCATCCTCTAAATCACGCTTTGCTAACGGTACAAGCGCTGGTGTACCAGAATCTCTATAAATCCCTAACGCTACTGAAACATCGTGTAAAATAGCTTGTCGTTGCCCTAAATTTGAGATTGTAACCATCGCATCAATTGATTTCGGCTTTAAAATAAAACCCATACCATATTTCATAATTTCTTCTTGTCTTGCTGGCAATCCAATATTCATAATGTAAATATTATCAATATATAGCCCCGCTCCTTCAAACCGAAGCGGAACATGCTCGATATCAACAAGATCATGTAACCTTCTGCCAGACATTAATTTTTTCGCAATAAAAAATGCGATGATCGCCATAATTACTCCAGCAATCCACGAACGAAACCCTATATATGCAAACGTCGTCACAAACGACGTTAACATCGCCAAATAGTTGCGACTTTCAAAAACTAATGCAATTCCTTCAATGTATGTATTTCCACGCGGTACGAGCTCATACCCATCTAATTGTTGAAGCGTATTTCTTTCCATATTACGTACATCACGAAATTGTGTCGCTGCTAATGTAAGAAATGTAATGGCAGAAAAATCTTTTTTCAAAATAGACGGGATTGCAATCGCTCCTAAAGCAGCTGCAATTAACCCCATTGCAATATGAATAATTTTCCCATGTAGCCTCGTCGGATATTGCCGCGTATCCGTCCGAAGCATTAGCACCCTTGTAACTGTCCCCGCTATTACGCCGCATAAAATGGCTGGTGTATATTCAGTCATGTATTACCCTCGCCTTTCTTTTACGTGTTTTTCTCTTAAACCGTTCCATGTATACTGATGCTTTTGCAATCCAAAACAATATTGCCATGAATAATGTAGAAATGGCGACGATATCAAAAAATGCTAAACTACCGTAATCATATGGAAAATTCAATTTCCTAAAAATAAATGTCACTAGCAGCTCTCCTTGTAACATCCCTACATATAGAGAACATAATCGTAATATGCGATCTCCATGCAATAACACCGATGCATACACAAGAGCACTACTTAGCAGAAACACTCTATCCACCACAATCCAAATCGGATCATATATTTCTAACAGATGAAAACTTGTATATAACATTGCAATAATAAGCGCCGAAAGTAAGCTATATAATTTTTTCCAGACAGAATATAGCGTGATCCCTATAAAAGAAATAATACAAAGTAAAAGAGCATTTACTGATACCACGAATGAGGCGATCGTTACATGTAACGGAGAGCAAATTATAAAAATCAGTATACAAGCGCCTAACTTCCACCGAATAAGGTCCTTTTTCATAAAAAAGGTTACAATGATCCACCCTATCCAAGCTACAAAATAAAAAGTACTTCCATCCATCAACTTCACCTCCTATGTTTTCCATTATGGGAACTTTTTATGAAAGTTAATCCACTTTATTTACGCATAGTTTTTTCTTATAACAGCAACACTTTTAACAAGGAGGTGTTATTCATTATGGGTAAAGATCGCCAAGAACGAAAACTACGAGAATCACGCCGCGTTGAATCCGATCGTGATCAATCACTACAATATCCAGGTGCAACTGGACTTGATACACCAGAACAGGCTCGAAAACAAAACCAGCACT
>NZ_JBNLYE010000010.1:0-47929 GCF_050172095.1 Bacillus sp. GMs2/2 | reverse complement strand
CGCTTTTATATTGTTTTGGTCATATAAAGAGGAGGTTTTTGCTACCTTTAAACCGATTGATCAGTACGAGTTAAATAAGGAGTTAAAGAACAAAAGTATAGAAAATTTAACTCATAATGAAATGAAAAAGGTAGGAGAGCATTTTGTGACCGAGCAACTATCAGTGTTTGGGTCTACTAATAAAGAAGATGTGAAACGAAAAGGTGAAGAACTATTTTTAAATAGAGGGTATGAACAATTAATGGGAAATTATTATCCAAATCGTTTTCGAGATTTAGAGTATAAATTTACAAACGAGGAGGTACGTGAAGAGACCGATGAGAGTTTTCTTTATCAAGCTGTAGCGTACGTTGCGGGTACTGAAAATGGTAAGAGAAGTGAAATGAAATGAAATTGAATTATGAAGTGAAAATTGTAAAGGTTAATAATATATTTATGGTGCTAGAACAAAAGCAGCGCGTACAATAAAGGAAATTCATTGCTCAATAGAACATTTTTGGGTGTGTACTACTTAATGCGGAATAAAAAGGCCCTCAAGGAATAAAGGGCCTTTAAAGATTTTCATTTTGTTGACCAAGTTCTTTTTGAGCAATATATAAATTTCCTTGCTCGACTTGTTTAAGGGTATGAACAGAATCTCCTGCATATCCTTTTTGTGTTTTAACAGTTCTTTTTGAACGATTGGAATCTTGTTTCTTCATATAATAGGCCACCTTTCATCAAAAATAAACGAAAATGATAAGTATGAGTAATACAGCAGCGAAAATGGTAATGCCCATTAAAAACGAAGTGTTTTTATATTTAGGTGGCTTATGTACATCTTGCCGATATCCAGGTGAAATTTCAGGGGCAAATTCTTCATCGAATGATTGCTTTTTTTCTTTGTCGTCCATATGTACCCACCTTTCTTTTTCATTATATTATACGTTACAAGAAAAAATATGCATAAAGAAAACAGCCGCTTTATTATTAGCGGCTGTTTTGTGTTGTATATTTTCGTTGTACTTGAAAGAGACGGATAAGTAGGAAGGCAGCGCCAAATGCTAGACCGATAATAAGACCGATCCAATAGCCTTTTGCGGCCCATTCTGTATACGTTGCTAATATATAACCTAGTGGTAGACCTATTATCCAATAAGCAATTAAAGTCATAATTAGAGCGACATTTACATCTTTATAACCACGCAGAGCTCCTTGTACAGGGGTTGCAATTGCATCTGAAATTTGAAATAAAATCGCAAAGATAAGAAATTCTTTTGCTAAATGATGAACTTTTGCATCTGTCGTATAAATAGAAGCAATTTGATCATCAAAGAAGTAGAGAAGAATCGAATATAATAAAGCAAAGGCAAGGGCTAATCCAATTCCAATCAGTCCGTATTGTTTTGCATTAGCGAAACGTTTTGCACCAACTTCGAATCCGACCGCAATAGTCATTGCCATTGCTAAACTTAGCGGAGTCATATATAACAAGGAAGCGAAGTTCATAGCTGCTTGGTGAGCTGCAATAGTTGTCGTACTAAAATTACTCATCATAAGCGTTACCGCAGCGAAAATACTCGTTTCAAAAAAGATAGCAAATCCGATAGGGACGCCAAGCTTTAAGAATGCTGTCCAACTCGAAAGAGAAGGGCGGTATAATTGTTTGAAAATGTTGAAAGAGGCAAAAGGCTCTTTCGTCTGAATAATAATGACTGTAATAATTAAAATGCACCAATATGTTGCAGTGGAAGCAATTGCCGCTCCAACACCACCAAGTTTTGGGAAACCGAAGTTACCAAAGATTAATAAGTAATTTAATATTACGTTAATTGGTAATGATAGTAATGTAATAATCATCGTTGTTCGAGTTTTTCCTAATGCATCAATAAATCCACGTAAAACCGTGTAAGTGAATAAAGGTATAATTCCTATTGCGATAATACTTAAAAATTGAGCTGCAATACGTTCCACAGGTTCTTCTAAGCGCATGCCGTTTAAAATAGGTGAAACGACGAAGAAACCGATGAGGATAACAACGAAACTAGCACAAATTGCTAAATAAACTGCTTGTATGACAACGTGGGGAACGTCCTCTTTTTTCTTGGATCCAACGAGCTGTGCAACAATGGGAGTCGTGGCCATTAAAATTCCTGTTAACCCAGTACTAACTGGAATCCATATACTTGTTCCAATTGCGACACCTGCTAAATCAGTTGGGCTTGCATGTCCTGACATTGTTGTATCGAAAAAGCTCATCGCAAATAATGACATTTGCGTTACGAAAATCGGAAAAAATAGTAATACAAATTGCTTTAACTTTTGTGAGAATGAAGTAGTTTCTTTCATAAAATCCCCTTTCCGTATAAAAAAACAAACTCTTACTATCATACAATTTAATCAAAGATTAGAAAAGAAATACGCGCCTACAACATATGAAGCCAATAAAAAAAGGATGCACTTTGAAAAGGGATAAGGTATTATGATAAGGTGTGAAAAAATTACATATTATTTGTTATTAAGGAGGCACTACTTGTGGCTGATTGGTTAATTGGTTTAATCATGGGTGCTGTTGAAGGGTTAACAGAGTTTCTACCAGTATCATCAACAGGACATATGATTTTAACAGGACATTTAATTGGATTTGAAGACGAGAGAGCGAAAGTTTTTGAAGTTGTTATCCAATTGGGATCGATTTTAGCAGTTGTTGTTATATTTTGGAAGCGTCTATGGTCGTTAGTTGGAATAGGTAAAGTAACAGACGGACCATCGTTAAATTTATTACATATTATTATCGGGATGATTCCTGCCGGGGTACTTGGCGTATTATTCCATAGCACTATTAAAGAGGTTTTATTTGGTCCAGGACCAGTTGTTATTAGCTTAGTAGCCGGTGGTATTTTAATGATTGTTGCTGAGAAGTTTTCAAAACCAAGTACAGCAAGAACGTTAGATGAAATCACATATAAACAGGCATTTACAATTGGAATGTTCCAATGTTTAGCTCTTTGGCCAGGATTTTCTCGTTCTGGTTCTACAATAAGTGGTGGTTTATTAGCTCGCGTGTCGCATACAGCGGCAGCTGAATATACGTTCATTTTAGCGGTACCGATGATGGTAGCTGCAAGTGGCTTAGATTTAATTAAAAGCTGGGATGTATTAAGCTCAGCAGATATAACGCTATTTGTAACAGGATTTGTAACTGCATTCGTTGTTGCGATGCTTGCAATTGTTTCATTCTTGAAATTATTATCTCGTGTAAAACTAACACCGTTCGCTTATTATCGTTTCATTTTAGCTGCGGTATTCTATTTCTTCATTATGTAAAATAAAAACCTGCCGAGCTCGGCAGGTTTTTATTTTACTAATTTTTCTATCATGTTTTCCATTACATGTTCCCAAAGAGAAGTATCATCAGCTAATGTAGCACGGAAATTAGCATACATTTCTTTTTGTTTTTCTTCGAATGTTGGATCTTCTTTTTCAGGTAATGTAGCGCGCATTGAAGTTACTAATTCTTGTACTTTTGGAGCGCGTGGTCCAAAGACGGCTTGTTC
The DNA here is from genome assembly GCF_050172095.1 of Bacillus sp. GMs2/2. Lineage (NCBI taxonomy): Bacteria > Bacillati > Bacillota > Bacilli > Caryophanales > Bacillaceae > Bacillus > Bacillus sp. GMs2/2. The sequence continues at coordinate 44,393 of NZ_JBNLYE010000010.1, read as the reverse complement.
ATTTCCATCTTTATCAATGAAAATAAAGATTGGAATCGCACGTGCTGTTCCATTTGTTAAATATTGATCCATTAATTCTAAGTTTTCATCGCGAATTAATAAACGCATGTCAATATTTGCAACTTCAGAAATTCGTTTCATAACAGGTACGCATAAAAGAGCATCGCCACACCAATCGGCAGTTAATACGATAACACGCCAGCCATCATTTTGACGTTCTTCTAATACAGGAAGTAATTCATTTGGAATTAAAAAGTTATTGTAAATGTGTAGTAGCTCGTATTGGTTTACTTTCATTTCATTCACATATGTATCAAAGGACATACCTTTATCAGCCCATTGTTGTAAGTTCATAATTAACACCTCTTTAGTAAGATTTGCTTTCATTGTACCAATTTTTATATAGAAAAGCTTGTATTCTTACTCTTTCTTGTCACTTAATAATTTATTTAATAGAAAAAAGAATAGTACGGCACATAATTCAGCTAAGTTGGACATTTGTACATTTTCTATCCAATCATCAGCAGTATGAATGACGAACCAATCTAGTGTAATTTCAATGAATGAGAAAAGAGTGATAGAAATCCAATTTGGCATGTTTTGAGTCGATGGATATAGCAGCGCTTTGAAGAAACTGAAAATAAAAAATGTAATACCTTCTAAGAAAGTGATTAATAAAAAAAAGAGAAGTAAAGCAGTACGTGAACTATACGCTATACCTGTAATTTGAAAGATTCCTACATATACAAAAAATATAAATGCAAAAACTATAATGAGAAAAAGAGCAATAATACTAATAATAATTATTTTATCTTTTTGGCTGAGATTTGAGAACCTCTCCTCCTCACGCATTAAAATCCCCCTTTTTCTGGAAGTTGACTTCATTTTATCATGAACTACATATTAAAAAACTACGAATTATGGGAAAATAAGATGACAAAAAGTAAGATTTCATGTAAAATTATTAATAAGGTTTTTATTTAACTAAATGAAATAAAAGGAGCTGTCAATGTTGTCTCAAAATCGAGAGCAATTAATGGAAGAACTATCGACAAATGTGTTTGCTATGTTTCGCACATTGCGTAATGATATCGGAAAAATATTCGGTGGTTACATACCGTGGAATGAATTCATCGTTCTGAGAATATTAAATCGTACGAATAAAGAAATGGTATCGCGTGTAGCAAATGAATTAAATGTGTCGAATAGTCATATTACAGCTGTTACAGAAAAATTAATTAATAAAGGTTTTGTAACTCGTTCACGTTCTACATCAGATCGCCGAGTTGTGTATTTAGAGATTACAGAACAAGGGAAAGATTTAGTTGCGAAAATGGAAGATGCGAAAAAACAATATTTACAAGAAAGATTCTCTGCACTTTCAGAAGATGAAATGAATGTAATGATTTCAATTTCCAAAAAACTTATTTAAGTGATTATAAACAAGAAAACGCTTACGTGATGAAATAGAAGATCTTCCTTATATATGGGAGGTCTTCTTTCGTGTGTAATAGATGTTAAAAAATAAAATGTGTATGAAAAAACATAGAGCGCCATACTACTAATACAAGGAAGGAGGGAGAGATATGACGAATCGTAACGGTAGTAAAGGGAGCGGTAATCAAGGATCACCAAAGTCCGGCCAGTTTAATCAGGAATTTAGCACTGAATTTGAAACTGGTAATGATAATAAAGGGAAAGAATATCGTTCTAAAAAAGGGAGTAAATCAAAAAAGGAGTGAATTAATTCACTCCTTTTTTGATTTACGATGCTGCCGATTGATCCGAATTATATTTTTCTTCTGATTTTGCGACAATCATTGCGCAAATTGCATCCCCAGAAATGTTTACAGCTGTTCTAGACATATCTAGAATACGGTCAATACCGATAATTAAAGCGATACCTTCTACTGGTAGATTTACTTGATTTAAAACCATTGTAAGCATTACAAGTCCAACACCAGGTACACCAGCAGTACCGATACTAGCTAGTACAGCAGTTAATACGACCATAGCTAATTGCGGTAATGTAAGTTCAACTCCGTATACTTGAGCGATAAATACAGTGGCTACTCCTTGCATAATGGCAGTACCATCCATATTAATAGTTGCCCCTAGTGGTTGTACAAATGAGCTTATCGCTTTTGGAACGCCAAGCTTATCTTGTGCTGTTTTCATTGCAAATGGAAGCGATGCATTAGAGCTAGATGTACTAAATCCAATTGCCATTACTGGTCCGAAATGTTTAAAGAAACGAACAATATTTTCTTTTGCTAATACCTTTAATAAGCCACCATATACAAAGACCCCGTGAATAATGAGTACTAACATAACGACAATCATATACTTGAACATCGCAGCGACGCCTGCAAGCCCCATTTTACCAACGGATGAAGCGAGCAAACCGAATGTTCCAATTGGGGCTAATTTCATAACGAGATTAACAAGATACATCATTAATTCGTTGCCCTGTTCAAGTAATGAATGGATACCTTGAACTCGTTTTCCTAAAATAGCTATACCGAGTCCAATCAATACGGCAAAGGCAATGATTTGTAACATGTTTCCGTCAGCCATCGCTTTTGCTGGGTTATCTGGTACGATATTTAGCAATGTGTCAACGAAAGATGTTTCAGTTTTTGCACCTTCATACTTAAGACCTTCTGTTTTAAAATTACCGCCAGCTCCTGGTTTTATAATAAGTGCAAATGTAACCGCTATAGAGATGGCAACCGCAGTTGTTACGAGAAAGAATGAAATTGATTTTAAACCGATTCTTCCAAGTTGTTTCGGATCTCCAAGGCCGGCAGCACCAAGTACGATAGAAATGAACACAACAGGAACAACTAGCATTTTAATAAGTCGAATAAACAATTGACCAATTGGGTTGAACACATATTGATTTAGTGGCTCAAAGATAGATGGAGCAGCTAAATTTAGAGTGAGTCCAACAACTAGACCTAGAAATAATGCGATTAAGATTGCTTTTGTTTGTTTCAATAAAATCCCCCCTTTTGTTTTTGTGAAATTTCTTTCTAAAGTAATTATACCGAAAAAATCCCTAATTTAACAATATTTTCTGAATTTTTGGTTTTTAGGTGTAGATAGACTGATTTTGTGTTTGGAAAATAAAATAGACCATCACATAGGATGGTCTAGGGAAGGGGACAATTTATGTCAATTTAATTAGGGATGGAAGTTGCTTTAAGACACTGGGGAATGTCTTATAAATTAGGGAGGAACAACTTCAATACATATACTATAAAAGGTAGGTGTGACTCTCATGTGAACATAGGGTGAAAGAGAGAGGGAGTTTTAAATAAAAGGTAGAAAGACAAAAAAATAAGACCATCACATAAGATGGTCAAGGAAGGGGACAATTTATGTCAATTTAATTAGGGATGGAAGCTGTTCAAAGACACTGGGGAATGTCTTATAAATTAGGGAGGAACAACTTCGATACATATACTATAAAAGGTAGATGTGACCTCTGTGTGAACATAGAGTGAAAGAGAGAGGGAGTTTTAAATAAAAGATAGAAAGACAAAAAAATAAGACCATCATTTATAAGATGGTCAAGGAAGGGGACAATTTATGTCAATTTAATTAGGGAGGGAAGCTATTCAAAGACACTGGGGAATGTCTTATAAATTAGGGAGGAACAACTCCGATACATATACTATAAAAGATAGATGTGACCTCTGTGTGAATATAGAGTGAAAGAGAGAGGGAGTTTTAAATAAAATGAAAATTTAATGAGTGTTTTTTGTTCATCCCCTGTTGATTATTAGCCTTAACCAATCGGGCGTTTATTGCCCACAAATAGCGGAATAAAAGATAAAGCAAACAAAAAATAAGACCATCATTTATAAGATGGTCAATGGAAGGGGACAATTTATGTCAATTTAATTAGGGATGGAAGCTATTCAAAGACACTGGGGAATGTCTTATAAATTAGGGAGGAACAGCTTCGATACATATACTATAAAAGGTGGATGTGACCTCTATGTGAACATAGAGTGAAAGATATGGGGATTTGAAAGATAGTACATATGAAATTGTTATTGCTAGCAATATAGAATTAGGATATAGAGTTTTCCAGCATAAAACGAAAAGGAATCTGAATATAAATAAAAGTTGTAATCTATGAAAAAAAAGATTATGCTCAACTATATTATGAGAATATAAGGTTTGTCCCAATTATTTAAGGGCTTTTAAAAAGCTTTTTATTGTATGAGGGGAAGCTTCACTTTAATAAGGGAGTTAGTGATATGGACGTAACAAAAAAACAAGGGCTGTATAATCGTCTTATACGATTAAACCCACCACAAATATTAGCATTAGGCTTTTTCTGCTTAATTGTGGTTGGCGGTTTGTTATTAAAATTACCATTCGCAACGAAAGTACATATTAGTTGGGTAGATGCTTTCTTTACAGCAACGTCAGCAGCGACCGTAACTGGTTTGGGAGTAGTGGATACAGCAAGTACATTTACGATGTTTGGCGAAATTGTTATTATGTTTTTAATTCAAACAGGTGGTCTAGGCCTTATGACAATTGCCATTTTAATTGTTTGGGTACTAGGTAAAAAAATCGGATTACGCCATCGTTTATTAATTGGAGAAGCATTTAATCAAACAAATATAGGTGGTCTTGTAAAATTAGTAAAGCGTGTCTTTATATTTTCGATTTGTATTGAACTTATTGGGGTCATCTTTTTATCGTTTCGCTTTATTCCAGAGTTTGGTTTTGGAAAAGGTTTATACTATAGTATTTTTCATGTAATTGCATCTTATAATAATGCAGGGTTTGCTTTATGGCCAGATAATTTAACAAGATATGTAGGGGATCCCATTATTAATATTGGGATTTGCTCTTTAATTGTAATTGGTGGACTCGGTTTTACCGTATTAATTGATATATGGTATAGTCGCAGTTTTCGAAAATTATCACTTCACTCAAAAATAATGATTATTGGAACAGTAGTACTAAATGTTATAGCAATGATTGTGATTTTTGTATTGGAATATAATAATGTGAAGACATTAGGGAATTTATCTTTAAATGAAAAACTATGGGCTTCCTTCTTTCAAGGTATTACTCCGCGGACAGCTGGATTTAATACGGTTGACTATGGAGGTATGGAAGAATCATCTATATTATTTACGATGATTTTAATGTTTATTGGTGCAGGAAGTGTATCAACAGGTGGAGGAATTAAATTAACGACGTTTGTTATCTTAATTACATCTGTCCTTTCTTTCTTTAGAAAAAAGGAGGAAATTGTTTTATTTCAGCGTACAATTAAAATGTCGACAGTAACGAGGGCCTTAGCGATTGCTGTTGCCAGTCAAATACTTATTTTAGCAGCGGTATTCATATTAATGCTTACAGAAAACTTCAGCTTTATTCAATTATTATTTGAGACAATATCAGCGTTTGGCACAGTCGGATTAACGATGGGAATTACTGCAAAGCTATCGGCATTCGGAAAATGTATTATTATGTTTGTTATGTTCTGCGGATTAATTGGACCATTAACACTTGTGTTCTCTTTAGCGCGACCAGCAAAACAAAAAATAAAATATCCATCGGAAGATGTGTTTACAGGATAAGGTATCCCGCGTTAAGCGAGATACCTTTTTCTTTTTTAGAACAGGGAGAACAATAGACCAATAAGTGCTACTCGGAATAAAATTGCGATAAGTGCAGCAATTCCACCGACAACTGCAGCGATACCGCCAGTTACAGTAGCTCCGCGATTATAAGCGTAAATACCGAGTAAAACAGAAACAAGACCAAATAGTGTTGGAAATGTAAATAGCGATAAGATAGATAGCGCAAGAGCGATAAAACCAGCAGTTGATCCAGCAGCGGACGATTTTACAACATCTTTATCGTCTTTATCATCGTAATCATAATCAATGCGTTGTGGTGCAACCTCAGCGGCGTACTCTTCTTTATAGTCACTATAATCACTATCTATTCTATCTCTTTTTTTATAATCATCAAATTTCTCAGTCAAAGTCATGACTCCTTTCATAACAAGGTTCAATAGTAGTATGTATCTCTTTTTCTTTTTTATCCCGCTATTTGTGGGAGTCGAGCTACGTACACATCCCACTGATTAAAGTTTCACTATACCGGAGCATGTACAGGGAGTAGTATCTTTTAAAAGAAGGAAAATGTTTTTTTGAAATAGGAAAAGTTAGTATGACTTCCTCTATTTTGGAAAATATAAAAAGGAATAATGAGGAAAGGGTGCAATACATAATGGAACATCCAATTGAAAATTTAATGAAAACGGCAATGACAAATTTAAAAGAGATGGTAGATGTAAATACAATTGTTGGGAGCCCGGTTTCAACAGCTGACGGAAATGTAGTATTAACAGTATCTCAAGTGGCTTTTGGTTTTGGAGCTGGTGGAAGTGATTTTAAAGGGGATTTCATCACTGAAAAACATAACGGTGGGCAAAATCAGCATAAAGAGAACAAACAACGGCATCCATTTGGAGGAGGAAGCGGGGCTGGGGTTTCCATTAGTCCAGTAGCTTTTTTAGTAGTTGGTTCTAATGGGGTGCAAGTATTACATCTCAACAGCAGTACACATTTAATTGAAAAGGCTTTAAATACTGTACCAAGCACTGTAGATAAATTTGTGAATGGTCGTCAAAAGTGAACTTGCATTTTTTAGGAATTATGATATATTAGAAAAAGTGCGCTTTAGGATGATCGGAATAATTGAAATGTAAATATATATGATGTGTGGAATAAGGGAGAGGAATTTATGATTAATATCAAAAACTTAGTAGTTGGCTTATTTATGTTAGTAAGCGGCTTTGTTGTATATGTAATAAAAGAAAAAGCTCCATTCTAAAACAGACAAACCGTTAATGTCTGTTTTTAATTTGCGGAAAAAAGTTGACAAGTTATTGTATTGGTGTTAAAATTTTAATTCGTGTCTCGGTTACAGCTAGTGTAAAGTAAATATCTCTTATGAATGCAATACGAAAAGTTTGCGAAAGATCGGGTAATTTTATCAACAACTTTTGTGAACAAACCCTATAAATTGTATTTGTAAGCTATATATGTATACTAGTGAATCAAGGAGCGGTCAGTGGAACCGTAATGATGAGAGAGAGGTAGGGCTTTCATCCAGTATATGTTACTTTCCCGTTAGGTGAATATAAAAAAGAGGACTCCTTTTAAAAGGAGTCCTCTTTCATTTTTTAAGTGCGACTTTCAACTTGTTGACAAATTTCATCCGTTGTTAAACCGTGAGCTGTAATGACTGATCCTTTAATTGATGTATCTGCAATGCCCATCACATTAGAATCTTGCCCAGTTACAACGCAACAATCACACCCTTGTGCATCCTGTTCTGAGTTAAGTGTAACAACTTCATGACCTTGTTGTTGAAGAGCTTGTTGAACGTCTGTTAATGAGTTTTCAACGCCAATTCTAGCCATAATTATCACCTCCTACCATCTAATTGCTAGTATGCTCAAGTTCACTGCATATATTTATGAAAAGACGGTAGGAAGTAAATCTTTGTTTAGTCGTTATATACGCCAGTAAGCATTTGACTAACGAATTGATCGTTTAATGTATCTTGTGCTGAAGAAGTATTTGAATGGATGTCGATTGAAGCAATAAAATGATTATGTTCTTTCGTATTTGGTTCTACCTCTACGTAATTATCGAATTTACAAAAACCTTTCGTATCCATTAGATCAAATAATTGCAGCATTTCTACTACCTCTTGTCTCGTTCCTTTAATTTGTACACACGCCATATTTATTTCCTCCTTTATTTTGACAAATTGTTTTTTAAAAATAGGATTATGATTACGAAATGAAAAATATGAATGTTATTTTTAGACAGCGCTATTTTTGTTATTTCCCCCCTTTTTCAGCAAAAGTCGTTATATATTCCCAGATTTATAAAATAGGACGTCCGTTTATTGAATACAATAGATTCGTATCAATTGATGAAAATCCTTCTTTTAAACAAATATTTTTTTTAGTGGAAATTGGCGAAAAAATTTTTGACTTTTTTGTAAACGTTAACAATGTTGTTAAATCAGTATAAGCAAAGAAGTACGTACGAATAAAAATTATAAATTTTCTAAAAATTCACTTGATTTATTTAGAAAGGAGAGTAAACTAGGAAACAATAAAAAATTCATAGAACATAGGAGGCGCTTCTAGTGAATGAGCAATGGATTTTCTTAAATGGAGAATTTGTTCCAAAAGATGAGGCAAAAGTTTCAGTATATGATCATGGCTATTTATATGGCGATGGAGTGTTTGAAGGAATTAGAGTTTATAGCGGTAATGTTTTCCGTTTGAGAGAGCATCTTGTCCGGCTGTATGAATCAGCAAAATCAATCCTTTTAGAAATTCCATATTCATTAGATGAAGTAACAAATATTGTTGTTGAGACGATTCGACAAAATAAATTATCTAATGGATACATTCGCCTTGTTGTATCAAGAGGAGCAGGAAATCTTGGATTGGATCCCGATTCATGTAAGAAGCCGAATGTAGTAGTAATTGCAGAACAATTATCTTTATTCCCACAAGAATATTATGAGAAAGGGATTCCAGTTGTAACAGTTGCAACGCGCCGAAATCGTCCCGATGTTTTATCCCCTCAAGTAAAATCTTTAAATTACTTAAACAATATTTTAGTTCGTATTGAAGCGAAATTAGCTGGAGTACAAGAAGCACTTATGTTAAATGATCAAGGATATGTAGCTGAAGGATCAGGAGATAACGTGTTTATTGTTAAAGGAAATAAATTAATTACACCACCAAGTTCTGCTGGAGCGTTAGAAGGTATTACACGAAACGCCATTTTAGAAATCGGCGAAAAACTTGGGTATGACGTAAGAGAAGAGTTATTTACAAGACATGATGTATATGTAGCTGATGAAGTGTTTTTAACAGGAACAGCTGCTGAAGTGATTGCTGTTACGACAGTAGATGGTAGAACGATTGGCTTAGGGCAAACAGGTCCACATACGAACCGTTTATTAAAAGAGTTTCGTAAGTTAGTTGTAGAAGATGGAGAGAAAATTTACGAAGAAAATAAAGTTGGATAACAACTTTTTTAACATAAGAAAGCGTTGATAGGGAGGAGTAGTTGATTGTGAAGCCTCACAGAGAGTCGGTGGTTGCTGAAAACCGATGGTTCACGTCGACGAACATCGCCCTTGAGTGCTAAGCTAAAGCATTTGTCTAGGCTTAGACGGTAGCTCCGTTATTAGCTAGATCCATTTATGGATCACTGAGGCAAGAGTATTCTTGCGAAGAAGGGTGGTACCGCGAAATCTTTCGTCCCTTCAGCACATAGCTGGAGTGTGGACGTAGGATTTTTTTATTGTATAAAAGTTTGAAAAAGGGGGCTTATAAGAACAATGTCTTCAAAAACGGAAGAGAAACTGGCAACTGGTGCACAGCTATTGTTAGAAGCGCTAGAAAAGGAAGGCGTAGAAGTGATTTTCGGTTATCCGGGTGGTGCCGTTTTACCTCTCTATGATGCATTGTATGATTGTGAAATTCCGCATATTTTAACAAGGCATGAGCAAGGGGCAATTCACGCTGCTGAAGGGTATGCCAGAATTACAGGGCATCCAGGGGTTGTAATTGCAACGAGTGGGCCAGGTGCTACAAATGTAATTACGGGTCTAGCTGATGCGATGATTGATTCATTGCCACTTGTAGTATTTACAGGCCAAGTAGCAACAACGTTAATTGGGAGCGATGCTTTTCAAGAGGCAGATATTATGGGACTTACGATGCCAGTGACAAAACATAACTATCAAGTACGAAAGGCCTCAGATTTACCTCGAATTATTAAAGAAGCATTTCATATTGCTAAAACTGGAAGACCAGGACCAGTCGTTATTGACCTTCCGAAAGATATGGTAGTCGAGAAAGGTGAGCAATGTAGCAATGTACAAATGGATTTACCGGGATATAACCCTAATTATGAACCGAATCTACTTCAAATAAACAAATTACTCAAAGTAATTGAAACCGCAAAAAAACCGTTAATTTTAGCTGGAGCGGGTATATTGCATGCGAAAGCTTCGAAAGAATTGACAAATTTTGCTCGTAAATATGAAATCCCTGTTGTGCATACATTACTTGGTCTTGGTGGTTTTCCACCAGATGATGAACTATTTCTAGGGATGGGAGGAATGCATGGTTCTTATACAGCCAATATGGCGTTATATGAATGTGACTTACTCATTAATATAGGCGCGAGATTTGATGATCGACTTACAGGGAATTTAGCTTATTTTGCTAAAGGGGCTACTGTTGCGCATATCGATATCGATCCAGCAGAAATCGGGAAAAATGTGCCAACTGAAATTCCTATTGTTGCAAGTGCTAAGCGGGCATTGGAAGTATTACTTGAACCAGAAGGGGGAAAAGAAAATCATCATGAATGGATCACTTTATTAAAGGGGAGAAAAGAACAATATCCATTCTCTTATAAAAGAAATTCTGAAAGTATTAAGCCCCAATACGCAATTGATATGTTATATGAAATTACGAAGGGAGAAGCGATTGTAACAACAGACGTTGGGCAACACCAAATGTGGGCAGCCCAATATTATCCGCTGAAAAATCCAGATAAATGGGTAACTTCTGGTGGATTAGGAACGATGGGGTTTGGATTTCCAGCAGCAATCGGTGCGCAAATTGCAAAGCCTGAAGAATTAGTTATTGCAATTGTTGGTGATGCTGGGTTTCAAATGACTCTACAAGAATTAAGTGTATTAAAAGAACACGCTTTACCCGTTAAAGTATTTATTTTAAATAATGAAGCTTTAGGAATGGTAAGACAATGGCAAGATGAATTTTACAATCAAAGATATTCACATTCTTTATTACCATGCCAACCAGATTTCGTCGCTCTTGCGAATGCATATGGCATAAAAGGTGTTCGTATTGACGATCCACTTCTTGCAAAGAAGCAAATCCAGCATGCTATTGAATTACAAGAGCCAGTCGTAATTGATTGTCGTGTACTTCAATCAGAGAAGGTTATGCCGATGGTTGCGCCAGGAAAAGGTGTTCACCAAATGGAGGGAGTGGAAAAAGGGTGAAGAGAATTGTTACAGCGACAGTTCGAAATCAAAGTGGTGTTTTAAACAGAATTACAGGGGTTATGACACGAAGACATTTTAATATTGAAAGTATTTCAGTAGGTCATACAGAATCATCAGATATATCGCGAATGACGATTGTTGTACACGTTGAAAGTGAACAGCAAGTGGAGCAGTTAATTAAACAACTGCATAAGCAAATTGATGTACTGAAAGTATCAGATATTACAGAAGAAGCGATGATTGCTAGAGAGCTTGCTCTTATTAAAGTAGCAACTTCTGTAGCGAGGGCAGAATTATATAGTTTAATTGAACCGTTTCGAGCCGCTGTAATAGATGTTGGGAAGGATTCCATAGTTGTGCAAGTAACAGGTACGCAAGATAAAGTAGAAGCGTTAATTGAATTACTTCGTCCATACGGTTTGAAAGAAATTGCTAGAACAGGTGTAACAGCATTTACACGTAGTATGAAAAAACAAGATAAGCAAGTTATGTTAATTCAATAATCATTTAAATATAGGGGGAAATGAAAATGGCAAAAGTTTATTATGAGAAAGATGTAACAGTAAATGTATTAAAGGAAAAGAAAGTAGCAATCATCGGATATGGCTCGCAAGGTCATGCACATGCGCAAAATTTACGTGATAACGGATTTGATGTAGTAGTAGGTTTAAGAAAAGGTAAGTCTTGGAATAAAGCGAATGAAGATGGATTTTCTGTATATACAGTAGCAGAAGCAGCGGAAAAAGCTGATGTAGTAATGATTCTACTGCCTGATGAATTACAACCAGAAGTATATGAAGCTGAAATTGCACCAAATTTACAGGCTGGAAACTCCCTCGTGTTCGCACATGGATTTAATGTTCACTTTGATCAAGTAAAACCACCAGCTAATGTAGATGTATTTCTAGTAGCGCCAAAAGGACCGGGGCATCTCGTACGCCGTACGTTCGCCGAGGGCGGGGCTGTTCCTGCATTATTTGCAGTATATCAAGATGCAACAGGAGTTGCGACTGAAAAAGCACTTTCTTATGCTGACGGAATTGGAGCAACGAGAGCTGGTGTACTAGAAACGACGTTTAAAGAAGAAACAGAAACAGATTTATTTGGAGAGCAAGCTGTACTCTGCGGCGGAGTGACTGCACTTGTAAAAGCAGGGTTTGAAACGTTAGTTGATGCAGGATATCAGCCTGAACTTGCATATTTTGAATGTTTACATGAACTGAAGCTAATCGTTGACCTTATGTACGAAGGTGGACTTGAAAATATGAGATATTCAGTTTCAGATACAGCGCAGTGGGGAGACTTCGTATCAGGACCACGCGTTGTTACTGAAGATACGAAGAAAGCGATGGGGGCAGTATTAGCAGAAATTCAAGATGGTACATTTGCAAGAGGCTGGATTGCAGAGCATAAAGCAGGAAGACCAAATTTCCATGCGACAAATGAGAAAGAGAATAAACATGAAATCGAAGTAGTTGGACGTAAATTACGTGAAATGATGCCTTTCGTACAGCCGCGAGTAAAGGTAGGGGTTAAATAATATGAAGCAGGTTTTGTTCATGGATACAACGCTTCGTGATGGCGAACAATCACCAGGAGTAAATTTAAATGAACAAGAGAAATTACAAATTGCTAGGCAATTAGAGAGGCTTGGTATTCATGTAATGGAAGCTGGATTCGCGGCAGCTTCCGAAGGTGACTTTCAATCGGTAAAACGTATTGCGAATACAATTCAAAATGCTACGGTTATGAGTTTAGCTAGAGCGAAAGAAAGTGACATTCGAAGAGCATATGAAGCTGTGAAAGGTGCTGTATCTCCTCGTCTACACGTATTTTTAGCTACGAGTGATATTCATATGAAATATAAACTTTGTATGTCAAAAGAAGATGTGTTAAATAGTATTCATCGCTCGGTTACGCTTGGAAAATCATTATTTCCGACAGTACAATTTTCTGCAGAAGATGCGACAAGAACATCGAGAGCATTTTTAGCTGAAGCAGTAGAAATTGCAATTCGAGCAGGAGCGAATGTAATTAATATTCCGGATACAGTTGGATATACGAATCCAGAAGAGTATTATTCTCTTTTTAAATACTTACAAGAATCCGTTCCATCATATGAAAAAGCGATTTTTTCTTGTCATTGTCACGATGATCTTGGTATGGCAGTAGCAAATTCGTTAGCTGCGGTTGAAGGAGGAGCATTGCAAGTAGAAGGAACGATTAATGGCATTGGAGAAAGAGCAGGGAATGCAGCGTTAGAAGAAGTTGCGGTAGCTCTTCATATTAGAAAAGATTTTTATAAAGCAGAGCCTTCAATGACTTTAAAAGAAATTAAGGCGACGAGTATATTAGTAAGCAGGTTAACGGGTATGGTTGTACCGAAAAATAAAGCAATCGTTGGAGCGAATGCATTTGCTCATGAATCGGGCATTCACCAAGACGGGGTTTTAAAAGAAGTAACAACTTATGAAATTATCGAACCAGCGCTTATAGGAGAATCTCAAAATCTCTTTGTACTTGGGAAACATTCTGGCCGTCATGCGTTTACGGAAAAAATGAAAGAGCTTGGTTATGAATTTACAAATGAAGAGCGAGATGCGGCATTCGAAGCATTTAAAAAATTGGCTGATCGTAAAAAGGAAATTACTGAAGAAGATTTACGCGCACTTATGCTTGGTGAAGCAGCATTTGCAGCTCAGCAATATAACATTACGCAATTACAAGTGCATTTCGTATCAAATAGTACACAATGCGCAACAGTTGTGCTGAAGGATGAGGAAGGAAATGTATATGAAGATGCAGCCACTGGTTCTGGTAGTATTGAAGCGATATACAATGCGATTCAAAGAATTTTAGGATTAGAATGTGAATTGGCAGATTATCGCATACAATCTATTACACAAGGTCAAGATGCACTTGCTCACGTTCATGTTGAATTAAAAGAAGGTAGTCACCAAATATCAGGTTTCGGAGTTGCGCAAGACGTATTGGAAGCGTCGGCGAGAGCTTATGTCCATGCAGCAGGGAAATTAAAATCTCTTATAGCGCTTGTGAAATAAATATTTGATAGGTGAGAGAAGCTTTCCTCACCTATTAAAATAAAGTTCTGAAAATTCAGTTAAAAGGAGTGTTAAAAATGGAAAAACGTATCGTTTGTTTAGCTGGTGATGGTGTTGGTCCAGAAGTAATGGAAAGTGCGAAGGAAGTATTGCATATGGTAGAAAGGCTATATGGACATCATTTTCATTTGCAAGATGAGTACTTTGGTGGTGTTGCTATCGATTTAACTGGGCAACCATTACCACAGCGAACACTTGCCGCCTGTTTAGCGAGTGATGCGGTTTTACTTGGAGCAGTAGGTGGACCAAGGTGGGATAGTGCGAAAGAAAGGCCTGAGAAAGGATTATTAGCATTAAGAAAAGGACTTGGTGTATTTGCGAATGTTCGCCCTGTAACGGTAGAAAGTGCAACTGCACATTTATCACCATTAAAAAACGCTGATGAAATTGATTTCGTTGTCGTTCGTGAATTAACAGGCGGAATTTATTTTTCTTATCCGAAAGAGCGAACGGAAGAAGTGGCGACAGATACACTTACGTATCATCGCCATGAAATTGAACGTATCGTTTCGTATGCTTTTCAATTAGCGAATAAGCGGAAGAAAAAAGTAACATCTATTGATAAAGCGAATGTTTTAGAGTCTAGTAAATTATGGAGAACTGTGACAGAAGAAGTAGCACTTCGCTACCCAAATGTGGAAGTAGAACACATTTTAGTAGATGCAGCAGCTATGGAATTAATTCGGAATCCAGGAAGATTTGACGTTATTGTAACGGAAAATTTATTTGGTGATATTTTAAGTGATGAGGCTTCAGTATTAGCTGGATCATTAGGAATGCTTCCATCAGCAAGTCACGCTGAAAAGGGGCCTTCATTATACGAGCCTATTCACGGATCAGCACCGGATATTGCGGGGAAAAATAAGGCGAATCCAATTGCGATGATGCGTTCTGTTGCAATGATGCTTGGGCAATCGTTCGGATTAACGAGAGAAGGATATTCAATTGAAGAAGCAGTTTCTGCAGTCCTTAAATCAGGAAAATGTACAGCAGATATCGGGGGGACTGAAACGACAACTTCATTTACAAAGGCAGTTATTCAAGAAATGGAAGAGCAAGCGTTAGTAGGGAGAGGAAGATAATGGGGAAAAGGTTACTAGATAAGCTTTGGGAAAGACATGTAGTTGCGACTAATGAAAATGGATTGGATTTATTATATATCGATCTACATCTTGTTCATGAAGTAACGTCACCGCAAGCCTTTGAAGGCTTGCGGCTTACAAATCGAACAGTCCGCAGACCAGATTTAACATTTGCAACGATGGATCATAATATTCCAACGAAAGATGTTTGGAATATTACCGACCGCATTGCGAAGCAGCAACTAGATACACTTCGGGAAAACTGTAAACAATTTCAGGTGCCATTAGCGGATATCGGAGATGAAGAGCAAGGGATCGTTCATGTAATAGGACCAGAACTTGGACTCACACAGCCAGGAAAAACGATTGTTTGTGGTGATAGTCATACAGCAACACACGGTGCTTTTGGCGCACTAGCGTTTGGTATTGGTACGAGTGAAGTGGAACATGTATTGGCGACGCAAACGTTATGGCAACGAAAGCCGAAAGCAATGGGCATTGAGTTAAAAGGAAAGTTACCGCAAGGTGTTTATGCGAAAGATATTATTTTACACCTTCTTTCAAAGTACGGAGTAGCAGTTGGAACAGGTTACGTAATGGAATTTTACGGAGAGGCCATTCATGCTATGGATATGGAAGAGAGGATGACGCTTTGCAATATGGCAATTGAAGGGGGAGCAAAGGCTGGCATTATTGCACCAGATGAAAAAACGGTTGCTTACGTAAAAGGGCGTAAATATGCACCGAAAGACTATGAATCTATTAAGAAAAAATGGTCAGAACTTTATACAGATTTAGATGCAGTTTATGATTTACATATTCTAGTAGATGTTACGGATTTAGCGCCGTACGTTACGTGGGGAACAAATCCTAGTATGGGCGTTCGGATCGATGAGAAATTGCCAGAAAAGCATGATGCAAATGACGAAAGAGCGTTTTCTTATATGGGATTGAGTCCCGGACAAAGTACGTATGACATTCCAGTTCAACATGTTTTCATTGGATCTTGTACAAATTCCAGGCTTTCTGACTTAGAAATTGCTGCATCTGTCGTGAAAGGTAAAAAAGTAAAAGAAGGTGTGCGAGCACTTGTTGTACCTGGATCTCAAAGGGTAAGAGAAGCAGCGATGCATAAAGGATTACATCGCATATTTGAAGAAGCTGGATTTGAATGGAGAGAGCCCGGATGCTCAATGTGTCTAGGTATGAATCCAGATCAAGTGCCTGAAGGGGAACATTGTGCCTCTACGTCAAATCGCAATTTTGAAGGAAGACAAGGAAAGGGAGCACGAACGCATTTAGTTAGCCCGGCAATGGCGGCAGCGGCTGCGTTATATGGTCATTTTGTTGATATTAGAAAGGAGAGTTATGATGGAGCCATTTCGTATTCATAAAGGTACTGCCGCAGTACTGATGAATGATAACATTGATACAGATCAAATTATTCCGAAGCAATATTTAAAGAGAATTGAAAGAACTGGGTTTGGGAAGTTTTTATTTGATGAGTGGCGATATGATAATAATCGCCAAGAAAACCCTAATTTCCCGCTTAATGCACAAGAAAGAAAAGGAGCCAGTATATTAATCACAGGTGATAATTTTGGATGTGGCTCGTCAAGAGAACATGCTCCATGGGCGCTTGCTGATTATGGTTTCCGCGTTATTATCGCTGGAGGATTTGCCGATATCTTTTATATGAATTGTATGAAGAATGGCATGTTACCGATTGTAATGGATAAAGATATGCGTGAACAACTTGCTAAAACAGATGCGAGGGAACAAATTACAGTTGATTTAGAAAATGAAATAATGACAACGAATACGCATAGATTCCATTTTACAATCGAGAAAATGTGGAAAGAGAAGTTATTAAATGGTTTAGATGAAATTAGTATTACAATGCAATATGAACAAGAAATAAAAGAGTATGAAAGAAAAGTGGCTTTACATTAAAAAAGTGACGGAATATTAAAAATGTATTTACATTCAAAATTAACTGTTATATACTATGTGAAAATCAGAGGAGAAAGGGAGTAAGTATTATGAATATCGTGCAATCTATTACAATGCTTACACAACTACATCATCATACATGAAACCCTTGAACCTAGCGTGAAAACGTGTAGGTACAAGGGTTATTCCCGTTGTACCTACACTCTACTGAAGAGCCTTGTAGGTATTTTGTCTACAAGGCTCTTTTTATTTTCGGCTTAGGGGAATGAAATAGGCATACATTAGAAGGGGAAAGGTGTGAAAATTTAGATGACAAAATGGAAACGAGCAAACCCGAATGGAACGAGAGATTATTTATTCGAAGAATGTACGTTAATTGAAGAAGTAGAACAGAAATTAAGGCTTACTTTTTTAGAGAGAGGTTATGAGGAAATAAGAACACCTACAATTGAATTTTATGATGTTTTTGCATTTCAAAATAGACCGATAGATGAAGAGAAGATGTATAAATTTTTTGATGAAAAGGGAAGGATTATCGTTTTACGTCCAGATATGACAATTCCTTTAGCGAGAGTTATTGGAACACAGAGATGGGATACGCCACTTAAAGTGACGTATAGCGGGAATGTATTTCGAGCGAATGAATCCCATTCTGGAAAATATAATGAAATCGTACAAAGTGGTATTGAAGTTATCGGGATTGATAATGTAAGAGCTGAAATTGAATGTGTAATAAGTGTCATTCAAGCACTTCAAAAGTTGAAGGTGCAATCTTTTACAATTGAGATTGGGCAAGTACAGTTATATAAATGTATTGTAAAAAAACTCTCCATCCATGATGAAGAAGAAAGGGTACTTAGAACGTATATAGAAAGTAAAAATTATGCAGCCCTCTCAAATTTTATCGGAGAAAAGAAATTAAATCGATGCGATGAGACAGTAAGGTTACTTGAGAAATTGCCAAGGCTATTTGGAAATTTAGAAGTTATTGAGGAAGCAGAAAAGCTTGCTTCAAGTAATGAAATGAAAATGGCAATTGCAAGAATAAAAGAAATGTATGAAACAATTGAAACGTTAGGATATGGTTCTTACATATCAATTGATTTGGGCATAATTCAACACTTAGATTACTATACGGGTGTTATTTTCAAAGGATATATATATGAAATTGGAGAAGAAATCGTTAGTGGCGGAAGATACGATGAGCTAATTGGCAATTTTGGAGAAATGCTGCCAGCTGTTGGACTCGCGGTACAAGTAAATCAAATTGTGAAGGCGCTGCAAGAGCAGCAAGAACCATATGAACGAAATCAAATTGATATTGTGATTCATTATGAGTTAAATAGATTAGCGGAAGCAGAAAGGTTACGAAATTTACTTCGAAAGGATGGGAAGAATGCTTGGTTATCTCTATTCTCTAATTTAAGCGATACCTTTCAATTTGCAAGAAAAAATAAAATAGGAACGGTTGTTGAGGCAAAGAATGAATATTTAGTGGAATATGTATGGAATGAGAAATGGGTAGTCCAGAAAGAAGGAGAGGCTTCATGCGTAACATTCAAATTGCGTTAACGAAAGGAAGATTAGAAAAACATGTCATTCCACTTTTTGAGCAGATTGGAATTGATTGTTCCGAGCTCAAAAATAAAGGTCGGAAGCTTGTATTTCAAAGTAAAAATACAAATATTTCATTTATTTTAGTAAAAGCGGTTGATGTTGCTACTTATGTAGAACATGGGGTAGCTGATATTGGCATCGTTGGAAAAGATATTTTAATGGAAAACGAGAAAGATATTTATGAAATGCTGGATTTAGGAGTGGGGATTTGTAAGTTTTGTGTTGCTTCTATTCCTACGTATAATCCGAAGAGTTACCGGAAGAAAAGAATCGCTACGAAATACCCACATATTACTTCTACTTATTTTCATGATAAGGGAGAGGATGTAGAAATTATTAAAATAGAAGGTTCTGTAGAAATCGCTCCTCTTCTTGGATTGGCAGATGCGATTGTAGATATTGTTGAAACAGGAAAAACATTACAAGAGAATGGACTCATTGTATTTGAGGAAATGTACTTTATATCGGCTCGGATGATTGTAAATAAGGCAGCCTTAAAAACTAAAAAAGACGAAATATTCAGCATTATAAATATGATGGAGCAAGAAATCTTATCAGGGAAATAGGAGGATTTAAAATGGAAATCATTTATGAAGACTTTAAGGAGGCATTATCTAAAATAAAAGTGCTAAGAGAAAACGCTAATATAATAGAAGAAACTGTTCAAAGAAGTGTAAGAGAAATCATTAGACATGTAAGGGAAGGAAATGATGAGGCTTTATCTTTCTATACAAAAAAGTTTGATGGTGTAGAGATGAAAGATTTTCGTGTAAGTGAAGAAGAAATACAGCAAGCGAGTATGTTTGTAGAGAATTCATTTTTAGAAGCTTTAAAAGAGGCGAAGAAAAACATTGTTTCGTATCACGAAAAACAAAAGAAGTATTCAATCTTCGATTGTGAAAGTAAAGGCATAATTAGAGGGCAGCTTATTCGGCCATTAGAAAATGTAGGTGTATATGTACCAGGTGGGACAGCTTCATATCCTTCTTCAGTATTAATGAATGTATTGCCGGCGAAACTTGCAGGTGTGAAAAAAATTGTAATGGTAACACCGCCGAGGAAAGGGGGAATTGATCCTCATATAGTAGCTGCTGCAAATCTTGCGGGAGTAGATGAAATTTATACGATAGGTGGCGCACAAGCAATTGCTGCTTTAGCATACGGGACGGAATCGATTCCGAAAGTGGATAAAATAGTTGGACCGGGAAATTTGTACGTCGCTCTAGCGAAACGAGAAGTATACGGGATAGTAAATATCGATATGATTGCTGGTCCATCAGAAATTGTAGTTGTCGCGGATGAAACAGGTAATGCAAAATATATCGCAGCGGATTTATTATCGCAAGCAGAGCATGATGAGAGAGCAACGGCGATTTGTATTACAACGAATATGGAACTAGCTAAAGAAGTAGAAAAAGAGGTAGAAAGACAGTTAGAAACGTTACCAAGAAGTGAAATTGCACGTGAATCAATAAATAGAAATGGAGCCATCTTTATCGTTGCTTCTTTAGAGGAGGCACTAAAGTTATCAAATGAAATTGCTCCAGAACATTTAGAGTTACATATAAAAGAACCGATGAATGCTCTAGATTATGTGAAACATGCAGGCTCTATTTTCCTTGGGCCATATGCACCTGAACCGCTCGGGGATTATTTGGCGGGACCGAATCATGTATTACCAACGAGCGGAACGGCAAGATTTTTTTCTCCGTTATCAGTCGATGATTTCGTGAAAAAATCAAGTTTTATTTCTTATACAGAGGAAGCATTAAAAAATGTACAGCATCATATTGTAGAGCTTGCAAATAAAGAAGGGTTACATGCACATGCGAGAGCAATCCAAATAAGGTTTGAGGAGGAAAAATAATGCGTCAGTCCAGTCAAGCACGTGAGACGACAGAAACAAAAATTAAATTAAGTTTGCAGCTTGATGAAAGTACGAGTGTATCTATTCAAACGGGGGTTGGTTTTTTCGATCATATGCTGACTTTATTTGCTAGACATGGAAGATTTGGATTGCAAGTTGAGGCAGAAGGTGATGTATTTGTCGATGCACATCACACCGTTGAAGATGTTGGAATTGTACTCGGAAATTGCTTGAAAGAAGCATTGCAAAATAAAGAAGGAATTAATCGTTACGGTTCCGCGTATGTACCGATGGATGAATCTTTAGGATTTGTTGCAATTGATATAAGTGGACGCTCATATTGTGTATTTCAAGGGGAATTAACAAATCCGAAGCTCGGGGATTTTGATACAGAATTGACGGAAGAATTTTTTAGAGCAGTTGCACATGCTGCCAATATTACATTACATGCGCGCGTTCTATACGGAAGTAATACACATCACAAAATTGAAGCATTATTTAAAGCTTTTGGTAGAGCGCTTAGAGAAGCGGTCGAAAAAAATGCCAACATTACTGGTGTAAATTCAACGAAAGGGATGTTGTAATTGATTGCCATTATAGATTATGGAATGGGGAATATTCGCAGTGTAGAGCAAGCATTAAAATATACTGGCGCAGAGTACATTGTAACGAGTGATAAAGAAGAGATATTGAGAAGCGATGGCGTGATTCTACCGGGAGTAGGTGCATTTCCGAAAGCGATGGAAGTATTAAAAGAAAGAGATTTAGTGTGTGTACTAAAAGAAGTTTGTGACATAGGAAAACCACTCCTCGGTATATGTTTGGGCATGCAACTTTTATTTGAACGAAGTGAGGAACTAAAAGATTGTAGCGGGTTAGGTTTACTACCAGGTGAAATTCGGAAGTTAAAAGTTTCGTATAAAATTCCTCATATGGGATGGAATGAATTAAGGAAGGAAAGAGAATTTCCGCTTTGGAATGGATTAGTGGATGGTTCTTTCGTGTATTATGTTCACTCATATTACGCGGATTGTCCAGATGAAATTGTATGCGGAGTAAGTGATTATGGAATGCAAATACCAGGGTTTGTCGCGAAAGGAAATGTATTTGGTGCACAGTTTCATCCAGAAAAAAGTGGCGAAATTGGCATGCAAATATTAAAAAATTTTCAAGGAGTGGTAGAAGCATGGAAATCTTCCCAGCTATCGATTTAAAAGAAGGGCGATGCGTTAGACTTTATCAAGGAGAGTTTAGTAAAGAAACGGTGATGAATGAAGATCCGGTAGCGCAGGCGATCATATTTGAAAAGCTTGGAGCGGAAATACTACACATTGTTGATTTAGACGGTGCAATTGCTGGCGAGTCGTTAAATTTGCCCGTCATTGAAAAAATCTGCAAGGCGGTACGTATTCCTGTGCAAGTGGGAGGAGGAATTCGTTCACTTGTAACGGTGGAGAAGTTATTGTCAGCAGGTGTAGAAAAAGTGATTTTAGGAACAGCAGCTCTTTATGATAAGTCATTTTTAGAGGAAGCAGTTCGTCTATATAAAGAGAAAATCATTGTTGGAATTGATGCGAAAAATGGTTTCGTAGCAACGAGAGGTTGGCTTGATCTGTCTGAAATTTCTTACGTTAGTTTAGCGAAACAAATGGAAAGTTTAGGTGTTCAAACGATTGTGTTTACAGACATTTCGAAAGACGGGACGCTTGCAGGTCCAAATTTTGAACAATTAGCGATACTTCAAAAAAGTGTGGGCATTCGTCTCATCGCTTCTGGAGGAGTGGCATCTATTCAAGATGTGAAAAAGTTAAATGATATGAATATATATGGTGTCATAATTGGAAAGGCGCTTTACGAGAAAACGATTGATTTAGAAGAAGTGTTACAGGTAACGAAGTTATGTTAGCGAAACGAATCATTCCATGTCTAGATGTGAAAGAAGGGCGAGTCGTAAAGGGTGTAAATTTTATAGGATTACAAGATGTCGGTGATCCGGTTGAAATAGCTGAAGCATATAACGAGGCAGGGGCAGATGAAATCGTATTTTTAGATATTACAGCGACTCATGAAGGAAGAAAAACGATTATAGATGTTGTAGAAAAAACAGCAGCTAAAGTATTTATTCCTCTTACGGTTGGCGGGGGGATTTCAAGTGTGAAAGATATGTACAATTTACTAAGAGCTGGAGCAGACAAAGTTTCAATAAACTCAGCGGCAGTGCGAAACCCGAAGCTTATAGAAGAAGGGACAGAACACTTTGGATCACAATGTATTGTCGTGGCAATTGATGCTAGAAAAGTAGCAGAAGGTAAATGGAACGTATACGTCAACGGCGGAAGAGTTGACACAGGAATGGATGCCATAGAATGGGCGAAGCGTGTTGTTAAACTTGGGGCAGGTGAAATTTTGTTAACGAGTATGGATGCAGATGGAACGAAAAGCGGATATGACCTTCGTTTAACAGAAGAAATTTCAAAAAGTGTTTCCATTCCAGTCATCGCATCAGGGGGCTGTGGTCATACGGATCACATTATAGAAGTTTTTCAAAAGACAACAGTTGATGCAGCGTTAGCGGCATCCATCTTTCATTATGGTGAGGCGACAGTGCAGAGTGTAAAGCGAAAATTAAGAGATGCAAATGTTGAGGTGCGGTTATGAAACCTAATTTTTCAAAAGGATTAATACCAGCAATTGTCATCGAAGAAGGTACGAAAGAAGTTTTAATGCTAGCTTATATGAATGAAGAAGCATATGAAAAAACGTTAGAGACGAAAAGAACATGGTTTTATTCTCGTTCTAGGCAGTCGTTATGGAATAAGGGGGAAACATCAGGGAATCTTCAATATGTGCAATCTTTATATTTAGATTGTGATCAAGATTCAATTGTTGTGAATGTGAAACAAGTAGGACCTGCTTGTCATACGGGAGAGAAGACATGTTTTCACTATCAAATTATATAGGGGGATACATATGGAAAATGCCTTTAAGTTGCTGTATAAAACAATTGAAGAACGAAAGGAAAGCCCACTTCCTGAATCGTATACAAATTATTTATTTTCAAAAGGAGAAGATAAAATTTTAAAGAAAATTGGTGAAGAGTGTGCTGAAGTAATTATCGCATGTAAAAATAATGATAAAGAAGAAGTAGTGAAAGAAATGGTTGATGTATTTTATCACTGTTTCGTTTTATTAGCTGAAAAAAATATTACATTGGAAGATGTCATGCGGGAGGTGAAAGAACGAAATGGAAAGCTTTCGAGAGTTGGGGATAGAAGGGAAATAGATACATTATAAGGGGGAATGTATATGAAAGTAGATTATCATCTTCACTTAGAAGAAGGACCGTATTCAATAGGATGGCTTGCTAAAATAAATGAAGCGCTGGAACGTTATGAACCGCTTCAAGAAAGGCATTCTATTGATTGGCTTATGAAAACACAAGAGCGTTTGCAAAAGCGTGTGAAGGAAGGGCCATTTACAACAGAATGGATGGACCTCTATTTAGAAGAAGCTGTGCGAAAAGGTATAACAGAAGTTGGGATTGTTGATCATTTATATCGTTTTCATGAAGCGAAAGGATATTATGAAAAATATGTAGATATTAGTGATTCTAAGCTCGGTCGTATACAGAAGGAATGGTTAGATCAAGTAAGGGTAGTTTCACTGTATGATTTTACAAAGGTCATTGAAGAGGCGAAAGAACGATGGAGTAAAAGAGGTGTCACACTTAAACTTGGAATTGAAGCGGATTATTTTATTGGTTGTGAAGGAGAGTTAAAAGAATTATTAGCGCTAGGAGACTTTGATTATATAATTGGTTCCGTTCATTTTCTAAATGGCTGGGGATTTGATAATCCAGATACGAAAGAATATTTTGAGAAGCATGACCTACGCGCATTATATGATATGTTTTTTAAAACAGTTGAGAGTGCGATTCGTACCGAGTTATTTGATATTATCGCTCATCTTGATAATATAAAGGTATTTAATTATCGATTGGATGAGAATGAACAGCTTTCTTATTATGAGGAAATTGCCTGTGCGTTAGTAGAAACGAATACGGCAACAGAAATAAATGCAGGATTATACTATCGTTATCCTGTTCGTGAAATGTGCCCAAGTCCACTATATTTACAAGTATTAGCTAAGTATGGTGTTCCAATTACGATTTCTTCGGATGCCCATTATCCAAATGATTTAGGGAATTATGTACAAGAAAATGTACAAACATTACTAGCTCACGGTGTTACTCAGGTTGCAACATTTACGAAGCGAGCAAGAGTAATGAGGTCGCTTGAAGAAGAAGTAACAAATTCAAAATGAAACGCAATTTTTTGATGAAAACCGTCCTTTTTGTTCAAAATAAGAAAGAATGAAAAGGAGGGTAAGAAATGGCGAAACAACAAAATAAACAAAATGTACAAGGTGCACAGCAACAAGCTTATACTTCTGAAACGAATGCTGAATCTCAATCGGTTATTGAGGAGCAAATTAGCGATACGGTTGCAGAAGGAACGATTGATGTGAAGCTTGGAAAAGAATCGCAGGAAAAAGCGTAAGAAAAGGGGAGAGTTGCATCTCCTCTTTTTTCATGGAAAAGTGTCGATTTTTAAAACTATAATCAAATTCCTTGGTTTTTATATGTGGATTTCTTACAATGAAATATAAGAGATATCTTATTTTCTATAGAAGAGGTGTTAGTAGTGGCAAAAATATTAGTAGCGGGAAAAATTCCGGAAATTGGATTAGAACTATTAAAAGATCATGATGTAGAAATGTACGATAAAGAGGAGTTAATTTCTATAGATGAATTAACAGAGCGTGTAAAAGATAAAGATGCATTGTTAAGTTTACTTTCGACAAAGGTGCCAAAAGAAGTTATTGATGCAGCGCCTCATTTAAAGATTGTTGCAAACTATGGTGCTGGTTACGACAATATTGATTACAAGTATGCGGGCGAAAAAGGAATTGCAGTTACGAATACACCGAAAGTATCAACGGAAGCGACTGCAGAATTAACATTTGCACTTCTTTTAGCAGCGGCGCGTAGAATTCCTGAAGGGGATACGTTATGTCGTACGACTGGATTTAACGGATGGGCACCGTTATTTTTCTTAGGACGAGAAGTTCATGGTAAGACAATCGGAATTATAGGTCTTGGAGAAATCGGGAAGGCTGTTGCAAAACGTGCGAAAGCATTTGGAATGGATGTTTTATATACAGGGCCAAATCGTAAGCTTGAAGCTGAAAGTGAGCTGGGGGCAACGTATGTGATGTTGGAAGAATTATTACAAACAGCAGACTTTATTACAATTAACTGTGCTTATAATCCAAATTTACATCATATGATTGATGAAGAGCAGTTTAAAATGATGAAGAAAACAGCGTATATTGTAAATGCTTCACGTGGACCAATTATGAATGAAGCAGCACTTGCTCATGCATTAAAAACGAATGAAATTGAAGGAGCAGCTCTTGACGTGTTTGAATTTGAACCGAAAATTACAGAAGAGCTAAAAGAATTAAAGAATGTAGTACTTGCTCCACACGTAGGGAATGCAACATTTGAAACTCGTGATGCGATGGCTGAAATGGCTGTCAGAAATATTTTAGCTGTATTAAACGGCGAAGAGCCAGTAACACCTGTAAATCAAAAGGTATTAGTTACAAAATAAAAAGAAACCTTCCGGACTCGGAAGGTTTTCTTATTTTTCTTTATTCGCTTTTTTAGACGGTCTTTGTCTAATGAATTGAGATAACATGTACAAAATATATAGTGGAATGGCAATAAATAAGAAAACAGAAAAATTTCCAAATCCTGTTTGATACATTGTAATAATGATTCCAACTAAAAATAGTGTAATAATGATGCTATATCGTGGAATTGGTACATCTTTTAAACTTGGGATACGAATGCGGCTCACCATTAAAAATGCGAACGTTACAAATACGGTAATAAGAACGATTTTTGGAATGGTATGTGAAAATAACGTTAAGAAAGCAACAAGCCCTCCCGCTGCTGTAATCGGTACTCCAGTGAAATATTTCATTGAAGTAGAAGATGGTGTTACATTAAA
Organism: Bacillus sp. GMs2/2; assembly: GCF_050172095.1. Taxonomy (NCBI): domain Bacteria; kingdom Bacillati; phylum Bacillota; class Bacilli; order Caryophanales; family Bacillaceae; genus Bacillus; species Bacillus sp. GMs2/2. The sequence goes on along the minus strand of NZ_JBNLYE010000010.1, from coordinate 17,548 downwards.
TCGTGCTAAACGATATGCTCCGAAAAGAGGGAATAATCCCGCTATGTATAATCCGATGATTCCGTAGTTTGAGAAAGATGTGTAATACATTAAAACAGCTGGTGCTGCACCAAATGTTACGACATCTGCAAGCGAGTCGAGCTCTTTTCCCATTTGTGAATCAACACGTAATAAACGAGCAACACGACCATCAAGACTATCTAACATCATCCCGATAAGTACTAAAATAGCAGCTGATTTATAATATCCTAAAGATGCATAGCCGATTGATAAAAATCCGCTATATAAATTTCCGAGCGTAAATAAGTTTGGAATAGCTGCTCTATACAAAATCTGATCCCTTGCTTTCTGTAATAAATTCTTAATTAGTGTATGAAAGTTTACTTATTTTATCATACCATAAATTTATTCCTCATACGAAAGAAATTACCAATTTGTGAAAGATTTCATAGAAGGATGGTTTGAAAATTAAGTGAAAATAAAAAGAGGAAGCAACTTGTATAAAGTTGCTTCCTTTACTATTCAAATTTCGTTGTCATCGTTCCAGTTTTATATCGATTATTAGGATCGAAGCGTAATAAATCTCCATAAATTAATTTATCGGAGAGTTTTAATTCTGTTTTTGCTTTTTCAATATACGGCTGACATAGCGTCATGTCAGCTTCTTCACCCGTACTTCTTTTGTAGCACATATTTTTTGTATAAACATACTCTTCAGAAACAAAGCTACCATCACGCATTACCATAAGCGGGTCTTTCTCTTTAATAAATAAGTCAGTTCCAAATTCAACGGATTTATTTGTTTTAATACCAAGTAAATGAAGGAGCGTTGGCTTAATATCAATTTGACCGGATACTTTAGAAACAACTTTTCCTTCTTGGCCAGGCACATGAATAATAAGAGGGACTCGTTGTAATTGCATAGAATCGAATGGTGTAATAGTATCTTTTCCTAGGAACTGTGCCATAGCTGCGTTATGGTTTTCGGAAATACCGTAATGATCACCATAGATGACAATAACGGAATTATCATACAATCCTTCTTCTTTTAATTGTTTAATAAATAATTTAAGAGCTTCATCTGTGTAACGAACAGTTGGGAAGTAGCGGTTTACAACACCACTTTCCGAGTTGAATTCATCAACATATTGATCTTCCGGATTTAGAAGAAATGGAAAATGATTTGTTAATGTAATAAATTTTGTATAGAACGGTTGCGGTAAAGATTTTAACTTTGGAATAGATTGTTCAAAGAACTCTTTATCTTTTAATCCCCAACCGACAGACATTTGCTCCGTTCCTGCGTAATCATTTAAATTAAAGTAACGATCATATCCAAGCGCAGGATACATTACATCCCGATTCCAAAACGTTTTATCATTTGAATGGAAGACGGCAGAAGAATATCCGTATTTCTTTAATTGTTCTGGTGTCGCTGTGTATTCATTTGTCGCATGAGTAAAGAATACAGAACCACGATCTAGCGGATAAAGTGAGTTTTCAACGATAAATTCAGCATCAGAAGTTTTACCTTGTCCAGTTTGATGATAGAAGTTATCGAAATAGAAACTATCCTTAATAAATTCATTTAAAAATGGTGTAATTTCTTTTCCATTTATTTTTTTATTAATAACAAAGCTTTGTGTAGATTCCATTGAAATTAAAATTACATTTTTACCTTTTGCAGCTCCAAATAAGTTTTTATCAACTTGTTTGTCTTTTGAGTCTGTATAGTTTTTAATTTCAGAAAACCCATCCCCACTTGCAAATACACGCTCAGCTGAAGACTTGGATTGAAGCGTAATATCAAATAGATGATATGTGTATAAACCTAAATTCTTCACGACAGTTTGACGGTCAAATGAGCGTGAGAACATTTGTGGTTTATAAATAACTGATACAACAATTTGTAGTGCTAATAAAGCTGTTACACCGCTAAAGAAAGTTCGCTTCTCTGAGCGGGAAAGTGGTGTTTTGTCGCCAAATGATGGGAATTTACGCGAAATAAACATTAAAATAATTGCATCTGCAAATAAAAGTAATGTTTTGTACGTAAAGAGTTCTTTTATACTTGTCCCTAAATCAGCCATATTGTTTGTTTGGAATAAAACCGGGAAAGTAACGAAATCGTTATAGAACCCATAAAACATTGCGTTTCCAAATAAAATAAATGACAGTATAAAACTGATTCCAATTATAATTCGGTTTCGGTGCTTAGATGCAAGTAAAGCTAAGCCGAAAAATAAAAGTAACGCAGCTAGTGGATTGATAAAAAGCATGAATTCTTCAAAGAAATTATCAATTTTAATATCAAATGCTAGCTTGTACACAATATATGTTTTAATCCATAGTAAAACGACTGCAACGAGTGCAAATCGCAGTTTTGGAAACAGATGTTGTAGCATAATATACTCCTCTCCTAAAAAGCATGACAGTTCTTGAGAGTCAGTTTGCTTAACGACTCATTTTATATATACGAACAGTCCTTTGTTATTATGATTATTATACTATGAGTATCATTATACGAAAATAAAAGAAGGTTGTGGGCTTTTTTATAATAATCGAGTAGAAAAAGAGTGGTGGGAGACAATAAAACAGAATTTCTATGTATGATAATTATTGTACGCAGAAAGAATCGCGTGATAATACGGAGGTTATAATGCGAAAATTATTATATTTTATAGCATGCAGTAGTGTTATACTTTTTACTTCACCAAGTGTGTCGGTAGCCCAATATGATGCACCTCTTATGGAAGATGCACTTTATTCTGTTTTATTTCCAAAAATAAATAAAGCAATTGAAAAACAATATGGAAGTTTGAAACCTTATCAATGTCCTAAAATTATTAGTTTAAAAAAAGTGTATAGCGGTACATATTTATTTCAAGCAAGTATTGAAGTGACAAAGTATGAACGTGTTGCTGGGAAAATTGCTCCACCATTTGAGAAGGTAACGATTACATTTAATAACGAAGAAGGCGAATGGGAAGTAACAAAGGTATTAGTAAAGCGCTTACCAGACGATACGAAATTAAACTGCAAAAAAACAATATAAAAAATTGTTTGACAAATAAAATGGTCCTTTGGTATTGTTAATAGCAACAATTAGATGTTTGAAAATTAAATAGACTTACCTCATCTACTCTCAAAGGTAGAGGCCGCGATAGGAAAGAGTAAGCTATGGGAGATTTAATGGAATCTGTGATCATAGGTTGAAAGGGACTATTGCCGAAATATAAGAATAACCATCTTATTCATATATTGGGACTGCATTGAATAAATGTAGTACTGTCATAAGATTTATTTTATGGAGAGCTATTTGGAGATGTTGATGCGGTTTCTTATTTTGAGGAGATAACAACTCGTTTATTTTTTCAATATATATTTTTCCTAATAAGAAACGCGTGTGAACATTGTTCCGCGCGTTTTTTGTCTATCTAAAAGCGTGCTGCAATGAATAGAAGATTGGGGTTATGAGTTTTAGAGGAAATAAGGGAGGAATTTAAATGTATTTACACGGCACAAGCCGAATTAATGGGCAAGGACACTTAGAAATTGGAGGGTGCGATACGACGCAGCTAGCAAAGCAATACGGAACACCACTTTATGTATACGATGAAGAGTCTATTCGAGGAAAATGCCGAGCATTTCATCGTGCTTTTAAAGAAAGTGGTTTCTCTTATCAAGTAGCATATGCAAGCAAGGCGTTCTTGTGCATGGAGATGTGCCGAGTAGCTCGTGAAGAGAATATGTCATTAGACGTTGTCTCTGGGGGAGAATTATATACTGCGCTCCAAGCAGGATTTCCGGCATCACGTATTCATTTTCATGGAAATAATAAAACAGAAGAAGAAATAGTGATGGCTCTTCAGGCGAATATCGGTTGTTTTGTCGTAGATAACTTCTTTGAATTAGAAGTTTTACACGATTTAGCGATGCAACATGGGAAATTTGTGAACATATTAATTCGTGTAACGCCTGGAGTAGAGGCGCACACACATGAATATATTACGACAGGTCAAGATGATTCGAAATTTGGATTTGGCGTTTCAAACGGTCAAGCAATGCAGGCAATTGGATTTGCTTTACAAAAATCAAATTATAATGTGCTAGGGATCCATTCACATATTGGATCGCAAATATTTGAAACAGCTGGTTTTGTTCGAGCGATTGAAGTTCTTCGCCAATTTTTAGTAGAAGTGAGAGAGCAAACAAACTATGTAGTAAAAGTGTTAAATGTAGGCGGAGGATTTGGAATACGTTACACAGAGTCAGATACACCATTAACTCTTGAGACATATGTGCGAGCTGTAACAAGTGCAGTGAGAGAACAATTTACTGTATGTGAATATCCATTGCCAGAAATATGGGTTGAACCAGGCCGTAGCATTGTAGGTGATGCTGGGACAACACTTTATACAGTTGGATCTGTGAAAGATATTCCTGGTATTCGGAAATATGTATCAGTCGATGGTGGAATGACAGATAATTTAAGACCAGCTTTATATAGCGCGCGTTATGAAGCGATGTTAGCGAATCGAGGGAATGATGAGAATGAGGAACTCGTTTCGATTGCCGGGAAATGCTGTGAGAGTGGAGACATGTTGATTTGGGATATTCATTTACCGAAAGTCGTTGCTTCTGATTTACTAGCAGTTTCCTGTACAGGAGCATACGGGTACTCGATGGCGAATAATTACAATCGGATTCGAAGACCAGCCGTTGTCTTTGCAAAAGGCGGAACATCGCAAGTAGTTGTGGAACGCGAAACATATGAAAATATTATTGGGAACGATCGCATACGTATTAAAGAACTTGTCTAAATAGGAAAAGGAGTTGTTCGTATGGGCAATTCCTTTTTTATAAAATAAAATAATTAAAATATATCGGAAAACTAGGATTGAAAAAAATCAGAATTGTGATAAAATACAAATACAAAGCTTATCAAGAGAAGCGGAGGGAACTGGCCCGAAGAAGCTCGGCAACCTGCTTATAGAAAGCAAGGTGCTAAATCCAGCAAAATGGGATCCATTTTGAAAGATAAGGTAAAATATATTACCGAACAGTCTTTTCGAAATGGGAAAGATTTTTTTTATGAATAAAAAGGGGGGGCTGTTCGCGTGAGTGTACGGGAACATTTTGATGAAGTATCCGAGAAGATTGAAGCGATGCTTGCTGATATGAAATATGGTTCAATTACAATTGTTGTGCAAGATGGAAAAGTAATTCAGTTAGAGAAAAGTGAAAAAGTACGTTTAAAGTGAAAAGCGCTGACTAGAAAAACTAGAGGCGGTTTTAACCTATTTTCATTAGGTTAAAACCGTCTTTTTGCTTTTACAGGGGGAAAAAACATGTTGACGTATGAAACGTGGGAAGAAAATGTTGTTTCATTCTCGGAAGAAGACGAAACAAAAGGCGCGCTATCAGTATTAAAGTGGGCTTATGGAGAGTATAAAGATGAAATTGTCTACGCATGTAGCTTTGGGGTGGAAGGTATGGTATTGCTGCACCTTATAAACCAAGTAAATCCATATGCTAAAGTCGTATTTTTGGATACAAATGTTCATTTTCAAGAAACGTATGAATTAATTCGGAAAGTGCGGGAAAGATTTCCTTCATTGAATATTATAGAAAAACAGCCAGAACTTACACTTGATGAACAGGCGAAGTTGCATGGTGAAAAACTGTGGGAGAGCAATCCGAATCTTTGTTGTAAGATTAGAAAAATTTTACCTTTAGAAAAATCATTAGTCGTGGAAAAAGCATGGATATCAGGCTTAAGAAGGGAACAATCAGAAACACGTAAGCATACAAAGTTTATAAATCAAGATCATCGTTTTCAATCTATTAAAGTTTGTCCACTCATTCATTGGACGTGGAAAGAAGTTTGGCGATATGTATACAAACATAGCTTGCCGTATAACCCGTTGCATGATATTGGTTATCCAAGTATTGGGTGTGAGAAATGTACGTTACCTGTTGGGGATGGTGGCGATTCAAGAGATGGTAGATGGGCTGGAAAAGTGAAAACTGAATGTGGTCTTCATTACCAATAAGATGAATCTTGAAATAAAGCTAAGAGAGGATATAGAAAAATGAGCATAGTAAACGAATTAGTAAACCGTATAGATGAGGCATATGACGTATCACAAATTGAAAAAGAAATTAAGTTAGACAATATTGCGTTAAGTGATTTAGAATTATTGGCGACAGGTGGATATAGCCCCCTTACTGGTTTTTTAGGGAAGGAAGATTATGATTCAGTTGTAGAAACGCTTCGTTTAGCAAATGGTAGTGTGTGGAGTATACCAATTACATTACCTGTAACAGAAAAAGTCGCAGAAAGCCTGAAAGTTGGAGAGGAAGTAAAGCTTGTCAACAATGGAAATATATATGGTGTCATTCAAATAGAAGATATTTTTGTACCAGATAAAGAAAAAGAAGCGTTACTTGTATATAAAACAACGGATGAGGCTCATCCAGGAGTGGAAAAATTATATGAACGACCAAACGTTTACGTTGGAGGAACTATTATTCTAACAAAACGCTTTGAAAATAATCAATTTCCTTCTTATCATTTAGACCCAATTGAAACGAGGGAAGAATTTAAAAAACGTGGGTGGAAAACAGTGGTCGGGTTTCAAACGAGAAACCCGGTACATCGTGCCCATGAGTATATCCAAAAGTCTGCTCTTGAAATTGTAGATGGTCTCTTTTTAAATCCGCTCGTTGGAGAAACGAAATCGGATGATATTCCTGCTGATGTAAGAATGGAAAGCTATGAAGTACTCCTTCAAAACTATTATCCGAAAAATCGTGTCTTTTTAAGTGTATTTCCTGCTGCCATGCGTTACGCAGGACCAAGGGAAGCGATATTTCATGCGTTAGTAAGAAAGAATTTTGGATGTACCCACTTTATAGTAGGGCGTGATCATGCTGGAGTAGGAGATTATTACGGAACATACGAAGCGCAAGAAATTTTTACGAACTTTACAGTGGAAGAGTTAGGAATTACACCACTATTCTTTGAACATAGTTTTTACTGCACGAAATGTGAAGCGATGGCTTCAACGAAAACATGTCCGCACGGAAAAGAAGATCATGTTATTTTATCGGGTACGAAAGTAAGAGAATTATTAAGAAACGGTGAGATTCCGCCAAGTACATTTAGTCGTAAAGAAGTAGTGGAAGTGCTAATTAAAGGCTTGAAAAAAGAAGTAGTAACAGAATAGGGAGAGAACGAGATGGATACGAATATTACTTGGCATACAGCTTCGGTTTCAAAAGATGAGAGAAGAGTGAAGAATGGACATCATAGTTTTGTAATTTGGTTTACTGGTTTATCAGCTTCGGGTAAATCTACAGTAGCGAATGCGGTCGCTCGTAAACTGTTTGAAAAGAATATTGGAAATTATGTGCTGGATGGGGATAACATTCGCCACGGTTTAAATAAAGACTTAGGATTTTCTGAAAGTGATCGCATGGAAAATATAAGACGTATTGGCGAAGTGGCAAAGTTATTTGTAGATCAAGGAGCAGTTGTCCTTACAGCATTTATTTCACCATTTCGAGTAGACCGCAAACAAGTACGAGATTTATTAGCGGCAGATGAATTTATTGAAATTTTTGTGAAGTGTCCGATTGAAGAGTGTGAGAAACGTGATCCGAAAGGACTTTATAAAAAGGCAAGGAAAGGTGACATTAAGGATTTCACAGGTATTGATTCGCCTTATGAAGAGCCAGAGCAAGCGGAATTAATTGTAGAAACGCACAAATATTCTATTGAAGAATGTGCAGAACAAATCGTGAAGTACTTACAAGAGCGTAGTTTTATATAGGGGGATAAACAATGAGTTATGAAAAAGTATGGGCTAACAATGAAAAATTAAATCAGACCGAGAAAAATAAATTAGAAAAAGATGGCTTAGAAATTTTTAATGATATTCCTTACTATGCGGAAAATGGTTTCGAATCTATTCCGAAAGAAGAGTGGGATGCCTTTAAATGGGCAGGATTGTATTTACAACGTCCAAAAGAAGCTGGTTATTTTATGATGCGGGTAAATATTCCGTCAGGGATTATTACAAATGCACAGGCAGAAGTACTTGCTTCTATCGCTGAAGATTATGGACGTGATGTAATAGATATTACGACGAGACAGGCGATTCAGTTTCACTGGTTAGAAATTCAGCAAATTCCAGATATTTTTAAAAGATTAGCAAGAGTTGGATTGTCTTCAGCTGGAGCGTGTGGTGATATAACGCGGAATATTACAGGTAATCCGCTTGCTGGCATTGATGCAAATGAATTATTTGATACAACGCATATTGTAAAAGAAGTATACGATTACTTCCAGCATAATGAAGAGTTTTCTAATTTACCACGTAAATTTAAAATGTCTATTAGTTCTAATATTTATAACTCAGCAAACGCAGAGATTAACTGTGTTGCATTTACACCTGCTACGAAAGAAATAGATGGTGAGAAAAAAGTTGGTTTTCATATAAAAGTAGGTGGAGGATTATCAGCCCGTCCGTATTTAGCTGATGAATTAGATGTATTCGTTTTACCAGAAGAAGTGAAGGCGGTGGCGATTGCGATTGCTACTATATTCCGTGATTTTGGATATCGTGAAAAACGTCATTTAGCTCGGTTGAAATTTCTTGTTGCGGACTGGGGAGCAGAGAAATTTAAAGAGAAACTAATAGAGTATACAGGGCCTTTACAAAGTAAAGGGGAAAGTGCACTCAAAGGATGGAATGCAGGCTATTTTTATGGTGTTCAAGACCAAAAACAAGAGGGATTAAAATATGTAGGTTTTAATGTACCGGTAGGTCGTTTACATGCAGAAGAAATGTTTGAGATTGCAAGAATCGCAAAGCAATATGGAAATGGACAAATTCGTACATGTAACTCGCAAAACTTCATTATTCCGAACGTTCCTCCGGAAAATGTAAAAGGATTACTTAGTGAACCGCTGTTTGAAGCGATATCTGCTAGCCCGAAATCATTTATTGGTCATGCGGTTTCATGTACCGGTATTGAATATTGTAATCTTGCACTAGTAGAAACGAAAGAAAGATTACGGAAAATTGCAGAATACTTAGATACACAAATTGCACTCGATGTTCCAGTTCGAATTCATATGGTAGGCTGCCCGAATTCATGTGGTCAACGTCAAATTGCTGACATTGGGTTACAAGGTGTGAAAATGAAAACGAAGGAAAAAGGCATTGTTGAAGCGTTTGAAATATACGTAGGTGGAACATTATTAGATGGCGGTGCCTACAATCAAAAGTTAAAAGGAAAAATAGATGGCGAGGATCTACCTGATGTACTTGCATCATTTATAAGTTATTTCAAAGAGAATAAATTACCAGCCGAGACATTTTATGATTTTGTAGGTCGTGTTGGTGTAGATACATTACAAATAGCGTTAAATAACGTGTTAGAAGAAGTCATAGCGTCTTAGGAGGGACGATATGGATTTATATCGATTTGAAGCTGTGTTAGTAAATAGTATTGTTCCGATTGTTGTTGTTGCTCAAAGTGAAGAACAGGCATTTAAGCTTGCGGAGATTGAGCTTGAAAAGCATTTTTTACCGTTGCCAGAGGTAAAAGAGATTTCTTTGTTTGAAAAAAAGAAGATTCGAAAAGGTGCGGCATTTGTTATCCATGAGTAGAGATCAGTAATACGAAAAAATAAAAACTTCCATTCTTATATACGAATGGAAGTTTCATTTTAATAGAAGAAATGAGGAGAGATGATGGGAAAGGTTTATATTGTTGGAGCGGGTCCTGGCGATCCAGATTTAATTACTGTTAAAGGGTTGAAATGTATTGAGAAGGCAGATGTTATTTTATACGACCGACTTGTGAATAAAGAGCTGCTTTCACACGCAAAGCCTGACGCGGATTTAATTTATTGCGGAAAACTCCCGAATTATCACACGATGAAGCAAGAGACAATTAACACGTTTCTTATTAAGTATGCGAAAAAAGGAAAAGTTGTAACGAGGCTTAAGGGCGGCGATCCATTTGTGTTTGGTAGAGGGGGAGAAGAAGCTGAAGCATTAGCAAAGCAAGGTGTACCATTTGAAATCATTCCTGGTATTTCAGCTGGAATAGCTGCTCCTGCTTATGCGGGCATTCCAGTGACGCACCGTGATGCAAGTGCAAGTTTTGCTATTGTGACTGGGCATAGGAAAGAAGGTGCTGAAGAAGAAGTGAAATGGGAGAGTTTAGTGAAAGGTGTAGAGACTTTAGCGGTATATATGGGGGTTAGTAATTTGCCCTACATATGTGAGCAACTTATGAAGCATGGAAAAGATAAAAGTACGCCAGCTGCTATTATTGAGCAGGGGACGACGTCTATGCAACGCACAGTTGTTGGAACGTTAGGGACAATTGTAGATGTTGCGAAAAAAGAGCAAATTCAAAATCCGAGTATGATTGTAATTGGAGAGGTTGTCCGTTTTAGAGAAAAAATTCATTGGTTTGAGAAGCAGACAGAAAATGCTTATCAAGTAAGTGGAGTGTTGTAAAATGAAAGCCGTCTTATATATATGTCATGGAAGTCGTTTGAAGACAGCGAAAGAAGAGGCGATTCAATTTATTACATCGTGTATGAGCCGTATAGAAGCGACTATTCAAGAAGTTTGTTTTTTAGAGTTAGCGAATCCTTCTATTGAAGATGGTTTTCGTACATGTGTGAAGCGTGGGGCCACTGAGATTATTGCTATCCCTGTTTTTTTATTAGCGGCAGGGCATGTAAAAAAAGATATCCCTTTTGAATTAGAAAAATTAACCAATCAATTTTCGGATGTTAAAGTGACCTATGGTAATCCGTTTGGTGTATCAGAAACACTTGTTAAATCGGTGTATAGCGGAAGTGGCATCGAACAGGAAGATAAAAATGAAGTGACGTTACTTCTTGTTGCAAGAGGGAGCAGTGATCCTGAAGTATTAAGAGATATAAACTGGATTGCTTCTTTATTTCAAACAAAAGAGAAGGTTAAAAAAGTAGAAGTTTGTTATTTAGCGGCTGCAGAGCCAAAATTTGAGGAGAAATTAAAGGAAGTTGTAGAACAAAAAGAAAAGAACATCGTTGTACTGCCTTACTTGTTATTTACAGGTTTACTTATGAAACATATTGAGAAAGAAGTGCGCCAATATGAATTGGGAGAGATAAAAATCAGTCCATATTTAGGGAAGAATGAAGCGTTTCAAGATATGTTAATTCAGAAAACGACGGAGTTATTGAAAGGAGATCAGTATGTATCCACTTACAGTGCGAGTTAATGAGAAACGCGTTGTTGTTATTGGTGGGGGAAAAGTTGCAGGATTTAAAATTATTCCTTTACTCAAACAGGGTGCGGATATAGTTGTGATAAGTCCAGAATTAGATGCGAATTTAGTAAAACTTGTGGAAGAAAAGAAAATTCGTTGGTATCAAAGAGAATATGAGAAAAGTGATATTAAAAGTGCTTTTTTAGTTGTTGCAGCGAGTAGTGATTCAATATTAAATGAACAAGTTGCTGAAGATGCCGCCGAGAATCAATTAGTAAATGTTATTACAAATCCGGAAAGTGGTAATGTTCATTTTCCGGCAGCGATTCATCGTGGTTTACTTAATATAGCAGTTTCTACTGGGGGAGCGAGCCCTAAGCTCGCAAAAAAAATTCGAGATGAGATTGCAAATAAATATGATGAGACATATGAATCGTATTTAGATTTTTTATATGAAGTAAGGGTGAAGTTAAAAGATTTACAGTTAGAAAAGAGAGAGCGAAATATATTGCTCCAAGAAGTGTTGAAATCAGTATATGTGCAAAACGAGGGGAAAAGAGAAAGTTTTTTACGAGAATTAGAGGAAAAGGTTTTAAAATAATAAAAGATAAAGTGAGCTTTACAAATATAAAAATATAATTTATAATCACAAGTAACTTCAATAGATAAAATCGATGAGCAAGAAGAGTACGTATATTTGATGCGTTCAGAGAGCTGGGGTTAGGTGGGAGCCCGGTACGATAAAATATACAGAATGGGCTTGCGAGAGGTATGTTGAACATTGTAGTAGGCAACCCGGGTTCCGCCGTTAAAAGGATAGAGTATCGGAATTATTCCTGTACTTGAACAAGTGGGATTTATCAATCCAATTGAGGTGGTACCACGGTATTTATATTACATATATCGTCCTCTACATGCATATTTGCGTGTAGGGGACTTTTTTATTTTCTAAAGGAGGTGTGCGAGTATGAAATGAAAGTGTATAATTAACAAAAGTTTAAATATTCAGAAAAGGAGAATTTATGATGAAAGAAACACAGCAATGGACGTCGAAAATAGGCTTTGTACTCGCAGCAGCCGGAGCCGCAGTAGGTCTTGGTGCGATATGGAAATTTCCATATGTTGCAGGTAATGGCGGGGGAGGCGCATTCTTCCTTGTATTTTTACTATTAACTTTATTTATAGGTATGCCTCTTTTAATAGCGGAGTTTGCTATTGGACGTAGCACGCAAAAAGAGGCCGTTACAGCTTATAAAGTACTAGTGCCAAATAGCAAAGTATATCCTTGGATTGGTCGTATGGGAGTTGTTACTTGTTTTAGTGTACTATCTTTTTATAGTGTTGTAGGTGGATGGATTTTACTTTATTTATATTATAGTGTGACAGGAAGTTTCTGGAATAGAGCAGCTGATTATGGACAATTGTTCGGTGAAACGATTTCAAATCCGTTAAGTGCGATTGGAGCACAATTTATCTTTATGCTTTGTACAATTTTTGTCGTAAGTAAAGGTGTAGAGAAAGGTATAGAAAAGGCAAGTAAGTACATGATGCCGCTATTATTTATTTTATTTATTGCGATTATTGTTCGTGCGTTAACACTCGATGGTGCTTTTGCTGGAGTAGAGTTCTTCTTAAAGCCAGATTTTTCAAAGCTTACAGCAAATACGATTTTATACGCGATGGGACAATCTTTCTTCTCACTAACAGTAGGTGCCTCAGTAATGGTCACGTATAGTTCGTATTTAAAGAAAGAGGAACATTTAGCGAAATCAGCAACATCTATTGTAAGTTTAACTGTTTTTGTTACAGTACTTGCAGGATTAGCAATTTTCCCAGCGATTTTCGCATTAGGAGTTAAACCAACTGAAGGACCAGGATTACTGTTTATCGTCCTTCCAGCAGTATTTGCAAAAATACCATTTGGTCAATTTTTCTTTATTATGTTTTTAATTTTATTCTTCTTTGCGACTTTAACATCAGCAATTTCAATGCTTGAAATTGTAGTAGCATCTGTTGCGAAAGGTAATGAGAAGAAGCGTCCGTCAGCATCATTATTAATCGGTATTCTTATTTTTGCAGTCGGTATTCCATCAGCTTTATCATTTGGGATTATGAGTGACGTGAAAATATTCGGGAAAACATTCTTTGATTTAGTTGACTTTTCGGTAAGTAACGTATTGCTGCCGTTAGGAGTACTAGCTATTTCATTATTTGTACCAAATAAAATGAGTAAAGAGTTATTGATGAAAGAATTAGAAGTGACGGAAACGAAGGGGAAAACGTTATTTAACATTTGGTTCTTCTTACTTCGTTATGTTATTCCGGTAACTGTAATAATTGTATTTTTAAATGCGATAGGTGTATTTAAAATGTTTGCATAAAAAAAGGCGGGGATCTCCCGTCTTTTTTTATGTGGATGTTGATGAGTGTAATAAACGATTATATGCTTTATAGGCTGTAGTGACTGCAAGGAATGAACCGATTAAAAATAATACTGAGCCGCCAAATGTAAATATCCGGCCAATATACGTCTCTCTAGCTTCTTCTATTTTTTGTTGTAATTGCGTATTCATATTGATCACCCCGTAAACTATAGGCATTTAGTTATAGTCTATGTAGAATGCCTATATTGTGTGAAGTGTAAATAAAAAACCTCGGTAGGCACCGAGGTTTTTTATAATCCGATATAAGGAGATGGGTCAACTGCGTTTGTCTTGCCGACATTCCATTCTCCAAGATGAAGTTCGAAGTGTAAATGTTGTCCGTATGATTGGCCCGTGTTCCCCATAAATCCAAGCTGATCGCCTTGTTTTACAGTTTGTCCATTCGATACAGAACGGCTATTCATATGAGCATATACTGTCGTATATGTTTTTCCGTTTATACGGTGAGATAAATACACTACGTTTCCGTAACTAGATGATAATTCTGAACGAATAACAACGCCATCTGCAGCGGCGATAATTGGAACCGTTCCCGAAGCAGCGATGTCAATTCCTTTATGATTATCTAAAGAACGTACACCAAATCCGGAAGTTTTTGATCCAGCTGCTGGTTTGATAAAGCCACCGATATTTGTATCATGTGGTGTTGGGGCCGCTTGAGTTGCTTGAGCAGATTTAGTAGCTTGTTGTTTGCGAGCCTCTTCTGCCTGGCGAGCTTCTTCCGCTTTACGAGCTTCTTCGGCACGTTTTTCTTCTTCAATTGCTTTTTGAACAGCTTGACGTTGATTTTCTAAAATGCCTTTGGATTCTTCTAATCCTTCAATCTCTGAATCTACTTTTGCTACTTTCGTATGTAGATCGTTAATAAGAGTTTGTTGCTGTTGTTGGTTATTTTGTAATTCTTGCTGTTTTTGTTCTAGTTTTTGCTCAGATTCTTTCAGTTGTTGTTCTTTTTTCTCAACAGCCTCTTTTTCTGACGTTACAGCATTTTGATCAGATGTTTGTTTTTTTACAATATCTGTATCGTTGTTTAATATTAAACTTACGGAGTACATATTATCAACAAGATCAGCAATGTTTGTAGAGTTTGTTAATACTTCTGTAATGATATTGGTACGCGGTTTTTCTTGCATAGATTGTAACCGTTGTTTAATAACTTCCTGACGTGTATCTATGTTTGTTTGTAATTGTTCTATATGTTTCTTTTTGTCAGTAATTACTTGTTGTGTTTTGCTAATTTCTTTTTTTGTATCATTTAATTCAGTCTCGTTTTTATTAATAGAAGTAGTTAATTCATCGATTTTCTTCTGTAATTCTTGAATTTCTTTTTCTATTTGTTCTTTCTCGACTGATTTATTTTGTAAGTCACTTTGTTTGCCTTCTAATTCAGATTGAATGTTAGATAATTTATCTTGATTCGTTTCAGCGTATGCAGGTGAAAGTAACGGGGAAGCAAAAATCGTTCCTGCTGCTAAAACACTAAACGCTGCAAATTTCTTTTTCATTGTTGTCTGACTCCTTTCCCTATGAATGTTATATATCATAAGAAGAGGGGTGTCTATCGTTGTAATCATAATGTAAAGAAAATTTTATAAAATTGCTAAGTTTTGTCGGAATTTATCATTTTTCAACTGTAATTGTCATAGTGCTTACATTTTATTCATATGTGTAACAAAGGTATATTTTGGGATTCATCTGTAAAATAAAGAAGGAAAGTAATCGTTTTTATGAGGTGAAATATTACTTGGAAAGCTAATAAAATACTAGTGAGGAATCGTTCTCATGTGAGGTTTTCTGACATGTGTCTGCTTTTTGTCAAGAAAATTATTTGTGTTCAGGCAAAGTTATTTTGTTGTCAGATTTAAATTTTTGATTTATGATTTTTAACAGGGACAAAATGTAGTGAATTGTCGAATAATATGTAATACTCTTAATTTCTTAGTTTTATAGAGATAGAATGAGAGATAGAGTGACACATCGAAGAGGGGGTTACAACAAATATGAAAAGAATAGGACTTGCATGGCAAATATTAATAGGACTTGCGCTTGGTATTGCGGTTGGGGCGATTTTCTTTGATAATCCAGCTGTTGTGAAGTACTTACAACCAATTGGTGATATTTTCATCCGATTAATTAAAATGATCGTTGTACCGATTGTTGTAGCAAGTATTGTTGTTGGGGTTGCTGGTGTTGGCGATGTTAAAAAACTAGGTCGACTAGGCGGAAAAACAATTCTTTACTTTGAAATTATTACAACAATTGCAATTATTGTTGGTCTATTAATAGCGAATATTTTCCAACCAGGAAAAGGCGTAAATATGGAGCAGTTAACAAAGACAGATATTTCGAAATATACACATACGACAGAGCAAGTACAAAGTCATTCATTTGCAGATACATTTGTAAATATTGTTCCAACGAACATTATGAAGTCGTTAGCTGACGGAGATATGCTTGCTATTATCTTCTTCTCTGTACTATTTGGTTTAGGTGTAGCAGCAATTGGTGAAAGAGGAAGACCAGTTCTTCAATTTTTCCAAGGTGTAGCTGACGCAATGTTTTACGTAACAAACCAAGTTATGAAATTTGCACCATTTGGTGTGTTTGCACTAATTGGTGTTACAGTTTCTACATTTGGTCTTGCTTCATTAATTCCATTAGGGAAATTACTAATTGTCGTATATGGGGCAATGATTTTCTTCGTCGTAGTTGTCTTAGGCCTTACAGCGAAAATATTTGGAATTAACATTTTCCAATTCTTTAAGATTTTAAAAGACGAGCTGATCTTAGCGTATTCTACAGCAAGCTCAGAAACAGTTTTACCAAAAATCATGGAGAAAATGGAGAAATTCGGTTGTCCGAAAGCAATTACATCTTTCGTTATTCCGACAGGTTATTCATTTAACTTAGATGGATCAACTTTATATCAAGCAATTGCGGCTATTTTCTTAGCGCAAATGTACGGTATTGATTTATCTATTACACAACAAATTACATTATTGCTTGTATTAATGGTTACATCAAAAGGTATCGCAGGTGTACCGGGCGTATCATTCGTTGTATTATTAGCGACACTTGGTACAGTAGGTATTCCACCTGAAGGCTTAGCGTTCATTGCTGGTATTGACCGTATTTTAGATATGGCTCGTACAGCAGTTAACGTTGTAGGAAACTCTTTAGCAGCTGTAGTTATGTCTAAGTGGGAAGGTCAATATGACGCTGAAAAAGGACAAGCTTATTTAAAAGAGATTTCTGAAAAGGGTCAAGCGGCTTAATTATAATATGAACAAGCTCTCACATAATATGTGGGAGCTTTTCTGTATATAGAAGAGGAGCAGACATAATGAAACGTAAATATGGTGACGGTTCTTCGTGGAAGAGACTAATAGAAAAGAGTTATACGGTTAAGCAAGTGGAAGAGGGAATGCTCGGAATACTGGATATAAAAAAGGTGAGAGAGCCTAGTTGTAAAGAATATGATGGTGAAGAACTTTGTATTGCAGCGGATCAGTATACGTGGATTCAATATTTCATAGACGGGAAAAACTTTGCGATTACCGCTATGTTAGATGATCAGAAAAAATTAGTGCAATATTATATCGATGTGGCGAAAGAATATAAAATAGACGATCGTGGTTTACCTTATTTTGATGATTTATATTTAGATGTAGTATTATTACCTAGCGGTAAGGTGTATGTATTAGATGAAGAGGAGCTAGAGGATGCTTATAAAAGTGGCGATGTCACGAAGGAAGAGTATGAGTTAGCTTGGTACACTACGAAATGGATATTAGCAACAATAAAAAATAGTGAAT